>NZ_JAWYAJ010000331.1:0-3152 GCF_034124845.1 Robinsoniella sp. | reverse complement strand
TGGCAAGGGTACCTACTGCCGCACTGCGCTGATTGTTCATATGTGCAGGTGCAAAGGAATAAGGTACCGTTATCATCTCCTTAATTTGCTCTGCATAGACAGGAACACCATCTCCTAACAAGATGACTTCCCTGCCGTAATGATTTAATTTTTCAACAATTTCCCCGACTGAGACTGCCATTTGCTTTTCCACAACCCGGAACTCTCTGCCCTGAAACTCATAGATTCCTGTATACACCTGGTTTCTTCTGGCATCCATCAATGGACAGATCAATTTATCGGTGCCATAGAGATTAAATGCAAGTCCATCTACGGTAGGAATGGAAACCAACGGTTTCTTAAGTGCCAGCCCTAATCCCTTTGCCGTAGCAGAACCAATTCTAAGGCCTGTAAAGGAACCAGGACCTGCTGCAACTGCAATTGCATCAATGGATTCCAGATCCAGATCAATCATCTTTCCTATTTCATCCAGCATGGGCAGCAAGGTCTGTGAATGTGTTTTCTTATAATTAACCGTATACTCTGCCAGCATATTATCATCTTCTATAATTGCTACGGAAGCAACTAATCCTGAACTGTCTATCGCTAATATTTTCATATTTATACCATTGCAGATTGCAGATTCTTTCTGCAATACTGCTATCCTTCAACTTTTGTTTATCCTATGGTTATGCGGCGGTAATCAAACCCTTTTTCCAAATCTTTTTCGATTGTCACCGGTATAATGCCTTCCGGCAGGATTTCACCGATGAGATTCGCCCACTCTATGAGGCAGACTCCTTCTCCGTAAAAATAATCTTCGTACCCGATTTCTTCCATCTCTTCCACATCTCCAATCCGGTAGACGTCAAAGTGATAGAGCGGCAGTTTTCCGCTTTCATAGATCTGCACGATTGTGAAGGTGGGACTGCTGATTGGCTCTGTAATCCCCAGACCTTCTGCCAGCCCCTTGGTGAATACGGTCTTGCCCACTCCCAGATCTCCTGTGAGCGTATAAATCTGGCCTTTCTCTGCTTTATCTCCGAGAGCCTTTCCTACCTGGAAAGTCTCGTTTTCACTCCATGTTTCTATAATCATCTTATTTCAACCTGCTTTTTATCTTTATTCTTATTTCAATGCGCTTTTTATCTTTATTTTTCCGGCGTCTACATGTCCCTGAATCAGTCCCAGTAATTCTTCGTACTGTTCCCCAACGGATTCTTTTGGAAATACAAAGGAATACCGCTTTCCGGTGTATACCAGCAGACTTAACTTCGTTTCTGTCACTTTGACCAGATCTTCCCACTTCAGTTCTGCGCTTTGATCACCCTGTATTGTTTGAATTCCTTCGTCATTTAAAAGATAAGTTATGGGCTTTTTAAAAACGGGATTTAACTTCACCTGTTTGACAGATCTTAAATATAGTGTAATTGGCAGATAGAGTATAAACCATACACCAAATACCAGATACAGGATACTCTGCCAGGATTCCACCTTCCCAAATGTCATGGCAAACACAACCAGCGCCACTGCGCCAAATAGCACACCCACTACTCCACTGAAGCTTTTGTACGTATGACTGAGCAAGAAATTATACATGATTTTCTGCGTCATTTTCACATCAAATTTCACTTCCATAAACGCCCGCCTCCTGCTTTTTGTATGAATCAGTTTATCATATTTATTTTAAAAAGGCAAACGGATCATCCTGATCTTTTAAGAAATGCATCAGCATATATGCACACATAATCGCCACTCGTTCTTCTTTTAAAATTCTTCTTACTTCGTCCCTGTCTGCAATTACTACTTCGATGTCTTCGTTATCCTCTAAACCATCTTTGCTGACTTCACCGGTTGCAAATCCATAAACGGAGGCGCAGCATTCATCTGTCATTCCTATGGTCGTAAAATATGGCTTCTCATACATTTCGTCCACCTTTACCGGGTGAAAATCCAGACCTGTTTCTTCTTTTAATTCCCTTGCACCAGCTGTCCTGTAATCTTCACCGGGATCCACAAGACCCGCCGGGAATTCATAAATATATCCGTCAATCGCATAGCGGTACTGGCGTATCAGGATTACTTTATCCTGCTTATCACCGTAAAGACTGTATATGATCACACCATCCGGCTGAAGATTGTGGGTGCTTATCTTTAAATCATCTATCTCTTTTGCTCTGGATGCCACAAAATAATCAACCGGATTGTCCAGACGGTTTCTGGCTTCCAGCTCATACATATTCAGATGCCTGCTGTCTGTTAATTTATCAATGTGCCTGATCCTGCTCATGATTGTCCTCCATAAACTTTTCTATTTTCAAATCTTTTCCCTCTATTATAGCAGAAAAAAACAGAGAATGAAATCTTTTCTCATAGAATTTCACTCTCTGCTGCTTTTATACAGGATTTTAGAAAATAGTACCTGTCTGAAAATAATCTAATTTTTTTTAAAGATTGGGCTGATGTATCGATATAATAAAAATGTTATTACAGAAACCACAACCCCTTTTAATAAGTTAAATGGAACTACCATAAATAATGCAAAGGTTGTAATACTGTCGATCGCAGGATTCAGCGCACTTCCCATTCCAACAAGTGCATCAATCGGCATACCGAATGCTTTTGCATATGCCGGAAGAAGGACAAATGCATTCATCAGACTTCCAATAACCGCCATGGTTATAATTCCAAGAATCATTCCGATCAGGGCGCCCTTTCTGGAACGTACTTTTTTATAGACCAGTCCTGCCGGAACAATCAATGCACAGCCAATTAAAAAGTTTGCCAAGTCTCCAACTCCGGCAGTACTGCTGCCTTTCATTATAAAGTGGAGTAAAATCTTCACCAGCTCGATTACCGCACCTGCTAATGGACCCAATGCAAATGCCCCGATCATTACAGGCACCTCGCTTAAATCAATCTGGTAAAAGCTTGGAGCAAACCACAGGGGTATCTCAAACATCATAAGAACGACGGAAATCGCTCCCAGCATACCGATCTGTACCATTGTCTTTAAATTTGTTCTGCTGGCAGGCCTTCCCACCACATTTGTGTTAGAACTCATTGTTCATCTCTCCTTTTTCATTTAAATTAAATTTGAAAGGAAAATTCCGGTAGAAAATAAAAAAGCCGAATACGTGTGTATTCGGGGTCTTCGCGCATCTATTCATCTG
>NZ_JAWYAJ010000330.1:0-17983 GCF_034124845.1 Robinsoniella sp. | reverse complement strand
TGCTTCCATCCATCACACCGCACATGTAGAGCGTTTTTTCTTTTTTTAGCATTCTTTTTTGATCCATAAAATATAAATTAAAATTTTCAAAATGTCCCACTTTTTCACTTCTCATTTTCTTAGCGATCATCTCAGAAATTTCTAAAATGATTTTCTCGATAATTACATTCTCATTCAACATAAAATCATAATGATCATCCGCTGCCGGTATCCATACATCAACTAAAATCATGACACTCCTCCTGATTCATCCATTGTTGTAAAATTTCTCTCCAACAGGAGCCTTCTCTGCAAATGCTGAAATTCTGTTTTTGGAAATACAGCGTATACACAAAATCCTGCTCCTTAACGAACAGTCTCTCTGTCACTATTCCCAAATTGCTGTCTACTTTTTCAAAACCGGAATAAAAACCACTTTCCATACAGCATTCCAACAATGTTTTTTCTCTTTCCAGTCCCCCACTATACAAAGGAATCTCCCCAGCTCTGTCCCACAGATTCTCCGGAAAATAAGATTCCTGGAAAAGCAGATCCAGCCATTCCACACAGCATAACATCGTCATCCGCAGCATATTCTCTTCTCTCTGGCTTCTTTCCAGAAACAATACCTGATCCTTGTAAATATAATGACAGCGCATGGGAATCCTGTCACTCCTGGCATTGATACAGACTTTTGCATCAAGCAATATCTGTATCATAGAATACATGGGTTCCAGAATCACAACCTTATCCTTTTCAAAAGAGATATATTCTTTTTGATATAATCCGGCTAATATGGTATGTATATCCGCTGTATTTTTAATTTGATCATGAGGTTCCGTCTGTGCCAGACCATACCAAGATCTCTTACCGCTGCCCGCCAGAAGGATATGCAGCTCTTCATCTTTTATATAATAACTTTCATAAGTTACGTAATCCATCCAAATACTCCTTAATATCTGCCTTATAAGAACGGGACAGGGGAACGGTAATTCTGTTTTCCAGATAAATGATGTTCTGGGAAAGCTTTACCCCCTCAAAGTAATTGACATTAAACACAAAACTCCGGTGGCATCTCAGAAAATGTTCCGGCAGCAATTTCATTACATTTTCTAAAGAATCGTATTTGCTGAATTCCTTGCCTTTTAGACGGATGTAAATCTTCTTTTCTCTGACTTCCAGATAATAAATCTGCGTAAAAGGTATGGCTATCTTTCCCTCCCTGTTTTCAATCAGGAGGGCGTTCTTCTCTCCCCCCTGGCTTCGCTTTCTGTAAAACGATGCCACAAATTCCCTCACTACCTGCCTTGCCTGTTCTGCTGTATATGGCCGCAGCAGCAAAGAACAGGCACGAATATTCGGCGTCATATATTCCATAGGTGAAATACTGCTGTCAGAGATAAGCATAATATCCAGAAGCTCCCTGGTTAACCGTAGCCGCTCCGCCATACCGATGTCCTGCTCTCTGCAAATCTCCATCATTGCCAAGTCGAGAAAGTGTTCTGCCTGTAAAAATTCTTCCGCCTCCCTGTCGCTGAAATAATCCCACACCTCCAGCCGGTCATTTGACTGGGATGCCACCGTTTCCCTTGCCCATCGGATCAACTCTTTTGCTTCTGATATATTTTTATTGTATACAAACATTTCAGCCAAACTGCCTACCTCCTGGCTAAGGGTACCACCACTTTTTTAGTCCCTTTTTCATCTGCTACATCCGGAAGCATGCCAATTCCAGCCTTCTCTGTCTTAGACTGCTCAGCATAGGGGATATATTCGAAGTTGAGAATTGGATTATCCCCTGACTTTCCTCCAAAATGAATTCCTGTCTTGTATCCGGCAAATAACTCGTAAATCTGGTACCCGGTAATCATAGAGCGTTTTTCCAGAGAAAGCTCACTGATAAAATAAATATAGTGTAGTCTGCCTTTTGCAATAATATTTTCCAGAAATCCCTTCATATCCAACTCCGCGTTATAGACCAGAGGCACAAACCAGCTTAAATCGCTTATAAAGATAAAATAAGGAATCTCCTTACACATAACGTCAAATATTTCATCCTCTTCACAATCATCATTCAGCATGCTATTTTTCACCTGGTTCCGTTCCTTAAACACCGGAAGCAGATCCCGGAAAAATGCAAAGACACTCTGTTCGTCTGAGGCATATGTCACCCGGTCGGAATTTATGTAAGACCGCAGGCTGCCTCCGGGAGCATCTATAATACAGATCCTGCTCTCTTTTTCAATTGCTGCCTGAAGACAAACCTTCATAAAATTTGTCTTTCCGGTTCTTGCAGCCCCGCAAATCATATAGCAGTACGCCTGACGAAGAAGAATGCCGTAAACCTCTGCATTTGCTTCATCGTACCCCGCCGGCAGATGTTCCGGCGAAGCAGTCAGCTTTTTAAATCCATCCAGATCTCTAAACTCAGACCAGATTGGTTTTTCCGGAATTTCCGGTACTCTGCGTGCACAATTTCCTTTCCATGCCGCTTTCATCTGACGGCACATCATACTGATCTTTTCCATTCTCTGATAGTCATTATCTGCCCTTACAGCCAGTGCCGTCTGATATTCCAGAATCTGCTTTCCGTAATATGCAAGCCCTCTGCCCTTGACTCCGCTCTCCGGCAATACTTCAATCTGCATGCTGTACAAAACGTCTCCATATGCAAATTTATCCTGCATAGCCAGACATAAAACGGTATTCAGATTCTCAGCCACACGCATTGTAATTTCGTTCATTCCAAAGCCACCGCCGGATATAATTAAAAATATACCGTGGCTGATTCCCTCCTTTGCAAGCGTAATCATTTGCTCCTCGTATATCTCTCCTGTTTTCTCTCTGAACGCCGCATAATTGTCAATAAAAATCAGGACAGACGGAAGAATCAGCCCATTTACCTGCACATACTGTTTGTAATTTCCGCCCCGGAATAAACTTTTACGCTCTTCTAACATGGACCTCAGCATAGTGAAAAACTTCTGGATCTTATCCAGATCCGACTCATACATCACCCCGCCAAAATGAGGTGCTTCTTCAAAAGCAGACATCATTTTACTGCTAAAATCCAGCACATACAGGTTAACTGCCTCCGGGGAATACTTCTGTATAATTGCATAAGCCATCGTCTGCATCATTGTACTCTTCCCGCAGACGATGCTTCCGCAGATTCCAATATGGCCATCCTCCGCAAAATTTACCGTCAGCGCCATCTGATTCTGGTTGGCAGGATCATCCATCTTACCCAGGGCAAAATCCAGACTCCACTGATCGGTCATCTGCTTCCAGGTGCCTGTATATTCAAAATTGGTTTCTCTCGTATCTGCAAATTCATCCAGATATATCTTATCGCCAAGTACCGGCATCCACAGCTGCTGTTTATGGGTAAATCCATACTCTCTGGCAGCTGCCGCCAGATATTCTTTCACTGCATCCAGCTGGGTTTTCTCCTTTGCCTGGGGAAGCTTTACCCCTTTTTCCGCCGCCAGGCTGACAAGATATTCTGAAATTAAGCAATCTGTTTTCTGTCCTGCTGCAGCACTGTACAGATTCATAAAA
This sequence comes from Robinsoniella sp., assembly GCF_034124845.1. Taxonomy (NCBI): domain Bacteria; kingdom Bacillati; phylum Bacillota; class Clostridia; order Lachnospirales; family Lachnospiraceae; genus Robinsoniella; species Robinsoniella sp. The sequence goes on along the minus strand of NZ_JAWYAJ010000330.1, from coordinate 14,443 downwards.
TCCAGCAGCCGTGCCGTATTATATTTGCTTTCTTTATAGTCAATCTGATGCACCCTTAATACCTCATACATGGTATCTAACAGGTTTTGCATATTTTTGGCATGGTCCATACACTCCTGCAGAAGACAATTTATCTGTTTCAGAGCTTCCTCCAGACATTGTATAAGGCGATCCATCCAGGCGATCTCCACGCCTTTTTTCTGGGAAGCCTTCACCGTATTTCCGGTCATTTCCACCTTTCCGGTCAGACTTATAATTTTGGCAAGTTCCGTATTTACGCCCGCTGCATTCTCATCATAAACCGCACCGCTGAACCCGGACTGAAACAATTCGTACACCTCATCATTACCCACTTGTAAATAGCAGCGGCCTGCCTGAGTAATATAAGCAGCATCCGGTTTATGCAGCATATCATTACTGTCCTGCTTGTCCTGCACACGCAGACAAAGACGGAACTTGGAGTTGCTCCAGATATTGTCATCTACCGTACCGCTGGGTTTCTGGGTTGCCAAGATCAGATGTACGCCCAGGCTTCGCCCAACCTGAGCGACGCTGATCAATTCCTGCATAAAATCCGGTTCCTCTTTTTTCAATTCAGCAAACTCATCTATAATAATAAACAGATGGGGAATCGGATTAGCCGCCTCTCCATTTTTATACAATTTCGTATAGGCATTGATATTGTTAACCCCATGTTCCGTGAAAACCCTCTGCCGCCTTCTGTTTTCACTTTTAATAGAAATCATGGCACGGTTTACCTGGTTCCCGGACAGATTAGAAATTTGTCCGATCATATGGGGCAGCCCCTGGAAAAGATTCGCCATACCGCCGCCCTTATAATCAATAATAAAAAAACCAATGTCATCCGGGCTGTAATTAACAGCCAGTGACAGCATATACGTCTGCAGCGTTTCACTCTTTCCGGAGCCTGTCGTACCTGCCACGAGCCCGTGGGGACCATGATACTTTTCATGTACATCCAGATAGCAGGGCACGCCCCCCGCCTTTTCTCCCACAATTCCCCGGATATTTTCATAAATTCGGCTCTTTGCCCACAATTCTTTTACAGGCAGTTCCTCCAGTTTTTGAATATGAAACATATCAAAGAAAGTCAGGGCAGAAGGAATCTCTCCTCCTTCCTCCATTTCCAATACCTGAAGAGTGGACAGATGTCTTGCGAAATATTCCAGTTCCAGATCATTTACCCGGTCAAATACAATCGCCTGCTTTTCTTTCTCACTGGCTGACACCTCATACATTCCCTGAAAAACATCCGTATTTTCTATAATAAAATCGCAGTTATTCGGCAGCTCCTCATACCGTTCCGCCATCAGTATGGCAGTCAGTCCGCATGCCGCCTCTCTCTCAAAGACATATTTTGAAAATAACTCCCCTTCCAATACAGAGATGTCCGAAATAAATACGATGTAATACGGCTTGGGCAGCTCTGTTTTTCGATTATCCGAGCTTTCCTCCAGACGAACCCGGAAGACCTTCGTCAATTCGTAAAACACATCACTTGCCTCTTCTTTATTTGATGCTACAAAGCGGGTTTTCTTATCCTCAGACCAAACGTGGGGAAGCCATTTTGCATAATCCCATTTACCGTAATCAAATGAGGTAGTCTCATCATAGATATAACCCAGTTTGACTTCTGTATAGCAATTATTAGAAGCCAGCTGTGCACTTAGAATTTTAGCAATCTCAATCGCGCCTTTTTTATATTTGCCCCCAACTACTCCCACCAGATTATGTTTAATCAGGTCCACCGTAACGGGAACCTGATACAACGTCTGAAAATTCTCCTGAATAAACGCAGGCTTTTCTTCTAATTTATCCTTGTATAACTGAAACCGCTTTTTCGGAACATCGATCAGAACCTGAAATGGCAAGTCCCCAATTCCCAGACGATGCCGAAGAAAATCTACATGTGTCCGGTTTCTGCTCCATAAGATCCCTTTCCGCTCATCGTATTTCAGACAATCGGACGTATCCGGATACATCTCCACCAGGGATTTTTCCGTATGTTCATATTTTTCCTTGATCTCATCCGCCTTCTCTGTCAAATACTGTCCATACGCTGAAAAACGCTGTTCCTCATTTTCCTTCTCAATCTTCTTCTGATAGCGGATATTTACCAGGGACCAGGTAAGCCCGATTACCGCAGATGATACAGACATAATCAGTCCCGAATACATGTATAAGGATGACTTTCCTCCGGAACTGCCTGAAGCATACATCATCATAAAAGAACCAAGCAGCATGGGCAGTGCCATCGTAAGAGCCGGTCCCACTGTCATAAGGAGCGGCTGCTGCTTTGCCTTCGTCAGCTGAGGCGGCGCCTCTATCTCAACCCGCTCTGCATCCAGCTTTTCATAGTTACGCGGTGCCCGGTGGTATAAGGTTTTTCCCACAGAAACCGGCAATTCCGCTGCAGATACAGCTGCCTTGCTTTCATCTGCCGTATACTCTTTTAATTTCGTTTTGGAGACTTGAACATGGCCCCCTTCTGTGTCAATAGCAAGTAAATCCCCCAAATACACTAAATGAAGTCCGATAATATTAATAAAGGTACCAAACTCAAGCTCCACCTTGTTATCCACACGCAGAGAATTCACATAAATGCCATTCGGACTACTATTGAAAATTTCATATCCCCTGGCTGTCTTTACAATCTTTGCATGGTTTCCTGACACCATACTCTGATAATTGTAAATAATATCATTCTCGGGTTTCTTCCCAATTGTGATTTCATTCACTCCATCTAACTTAAACTTTTTATATACATGAAAGCCGGATGCCGTATCCTTCACTATGACAGACATATTCTCCATAAAATTCGTCTGGAGCCGCAATATATCACCGTCTCTAAGCTGCTTCCCTTTATAATTTTCCCTGTGCTGTCCCTGATCCTTTATTCCCGTGAGCAATGAGTCAATCGGACGCGCTGGCGTGTCCATTTGGCGACTGCCGCGAGGGTCAAAAACCCCGTTGCTTGCAGCGGGGTTTTTGACTACCTGATAATGTGTATCGGGCTGAATTCTCCAGATTCCATCCAGTATCTCCAATCGAAGCTGTATATCTTCCTGCAAATGAAAATAATCACGGTAAAATGTAATTGTATAATCCGCATTGTTCAAAGAAGGTAATAAGAATTCTTTAAACGCATCCTTTGTATATATGGACAATACCATACTCATGCATTCTTACCTCCTCTTCTCATTTCTCAGAGAATTTTCCAAAGACACCTCTTGCTGTCTTTTACCATTTTTCACTTGTTCTTTCAAACTGGCTTTTCTCTTCATAGACAGCTTCAGATTAACAATCGTCAATATTATAATCACAACCAACTCATAGCTGATTATTGCATAATCGGATATTAACACTTTCCCTATATTCATTTTAATTATTCCTCCCTACAATAAAGATTCCTAATATTTTCTTTTACCTTATACCAGTGTGTTTACTATGGTTACATCAGAAATTCCTCTTTAATGTATGAATTTTTTTAAGATATTATATACCACGCAGGATGATATCTGGTTGGTTATGTATCTAAAGGTAGGTTTATTGACATGAATAGATTGGTTCAAGACAACCGCTGCTGCTTATGCGAAGCAAAGGGGCACTGTTCCTTTCTATCAGAAGAATCTCTGATCTGCCTGTTTATCAGATATCAGTAGAAAATTAAAATGATTAGAATTTTCTCTGAGTACTAAAAAAACGGAGAGTAGAATAAAAAAACCGATAACCTATGAAACGTATTCATAGTTATCGGCTCTCCCGAATATTACTTTTTATATTTTTTCTGGAAAACAAATCTTTTCTAATTACTACTGGTCTGCTTTTTCTACCGCAACATACTTTTTACAAAAGGCGACGCCATATTTTACTATATTTGTTATGCCGCATTTACGCAAACCCACATCATAATGTTTCTCTTCCATTTGTCCAAGAGCTGCTTCTCGTGCAGTTCTTTTCAAAGATTCCATAATATCACTTTCTGTTCCAGAAACACCTTTCAAAATCTTAAATTCGAAAAGAATTCCTTTCTTCCCATCATAATCAACCAACTGGAGATCATATCGTCCGTCTCCGGATTCCTGATAAGAATATATACGATAGTTACCACCTACCGCACTCAATAGACCCAGCACCAACGCATGATAAAAACTCTCTGAAGCTGTATCATGAAAACTTGTGTTTACTAATAATAATTCCCTAAGCTGTTCCTGTATCAGATCCGGGTCATCAAACATTACCGCTTCTAAAAATCTGTGCGGACTTGATGTAGTACTTCTCCTGGTCATCTGCTCAAAAATTTCTTTTCGATACACTTCTGCTATTTCGCGGTTTGGTATACTTAGATCATATGTTGCAGATAATCCCATCTCTACCTTTTTTGTATCAAGCGGCCTTTCTTCCCTCAGATATCCGGACATCAAAAGCAAAGAATAAAGTGTTTCATTCCTATTTTCACTTTCAGAACTGCCGTAAGCAAGCTGTGTCTCTATATATGCCCGAAAGGATTCCCCATTCATAAGAGTTGTCAGGTTCGTTATGATTTCCGGACTTGCTGTTTTAAGGATGTCTTTTAGAATATCATTGCTGCTGGTAGCTGTCCAATAGGTTCCCGGCGTGCAGCCAGAAGCAAAATAATTCATAACAGACCAGGGATTGTATATTTCCGTACCTCCAAATAAATACCCGTCATACCATTTACGAATCTCGAATATTTTATCTGGAACGCCATAATAGTCGGCAATCTCTTTCACTTCATTTTTCGTAAAGCCAAAATAATTGTTAAAGTCTTTATCCAACAAAGTCGCAACTCTGATATTATTAAGCCCGCTAAAGATATCTTCTTGCGCAATACGTAAAATACCAGTCAATATAGCTCTTTCTAAGTGTATATTATTTTTCATTCCGCCGGAGAACAGATTTCTTATAAAAGTGATTACATCTCTTTCAAATCCTTTTGCATGTCCCTGCATAATCGGTGTATCATACTCGTCAATCAAAATGATTGGCTTAACCCCTTCTGCCTGATGCAGATATTCGGTTAGATCGCCCAAAGCATCTTTATAAACTACAGGTCCCGCTGTCTCATCCAATATTTTCTCTACTTGCTTCTTCTGATACGTATTCAAAGATTCAAAATGGCCTAACATTGCATGGCGATTAAACTCTTTTTGTATCAAACGGCAAATGGATTCATATGTTTCTTCCCATGTATCACATTTTGCATCCTTAAAAGTCAAAAAGATAACCGGATATTTCCCTTGGAAACGTGTGTACTTTTCACCACTGTCCCAGATTTTCAAGTGATGAAAATAAACATCATTTCCTGGAATATTTTCAAAAAAAGTGCGTAACATCATTGTATTTAATGTTTTCCCAAATCTCCTTGGTCTTGTAAAAAGTGTGACTTTTGCAGGTTTATCCAATAATTCTTTTATAAGAAGTGTTTTGTCAACGTAATAATAATTACCATTTACTATTTCTGTAAAATCATCTGTTCCAATATAAATTGTCTTTTCCATCGTTTTCATCTCCTTTCCAGTATCTCCCAATTCCAGAGATTAATAACACTACATTTTATATATTATAACAGATTAACAACTTATCTACTATTCCTATTTTACAGATGTCGTTTCATATTCCCATTCTCACTTCCCAGACAATGAGGGCAGATATCCCTGCATTTATGGCACTTGATTCTCCAGTCCCCCTGCCCTTCCTGCCCGAATGCATACTCCCAACAGGTTAATTGTTCCATTTGCGGCTCCCCCAATGCCTTTACCGGACAGGCATTGATACAACGGCTGCAATCTTTACAAAATTCCGTCTCCAGGATGGGATCCTGTTCTAACTCCAACTCTGTCAAAATCACACTCAGCCACACCATATTGCCATATTCCGGCGTAATGAGTAACGTATTTTTCCCGATCACTCCCAGTCCTGCTGCCTGAGCTGCGTGTTTACCAGAGACAATATTCCGAAAACGCATTGTCTTTTCATCAAATTCAGATGGTCCGATAGTTCCCGTTGGTATGGCAATCACTCCCTCCTTTTCCATGTGGGAGCAAAACGCAACTGCCATCTTATCCATGGTGTCTGAGATCATATTTCGTACAATCGTATAGGGGATTGTGGTCGTACATGCCAGCGTACCTGCCAAAAAACTTTTTGCAATAACAATGACAGACTTGCAGTCCGGCAAAACATCTGTGGGATGATATCCCTCCGGTGCGTCTGAAAAACGTTCTATCCCGGCAATCCCACACAAGTCTGCTCCGCTTTGTAATAAATAATTCTTAATTTCTTCATTATGTATCATGTGAACTCCTCCTAGTGCCGCTCGGCGTAAATACGTCGATATATAGTGCCTGATATCTGTGTCAGGTGTGCGACTGTGCTATGTAGTGGCGTATTTGCGACGGCCGCTACTAGAATAAGATACTACATGGAAGCGACAGCTATATGTCGTAATTCGATAAAAAATCCTGTGCTGTCCGAATTAACTTCTCTCTGTATTCTTGTGGACCAATGACTTTCACACGATTTCCAAAGCTTAACAAAAGTGCCTGCCATAAACGTTCCTTTTGTGGAACATGAAGAAACATGCGGTATTTGCCATCCGGCAGTTCTTCGAATTCTTCATCGGGAAAATACTCCTTTAATAAAGCTTTCTCTTCTTCTCTGCATTGCACTTCAATCTCCGAACATGTGCGGTAATATTTCTGTTCTGATTCCTTCATCAGCTTTTCAACCTCATCATGCTGAACGGTACATCTGTCTTGTGAAATCTGCAGTTCAGACATTCTGGCAACTTTACATGTGCGGTAATCCAATTTATCCAGATCATAAAAAAACAAATACCAGGCATACCATTTGTAATGCACTGCAAGGGGCTGTGCTCTGCGCTCTGACTCCACTCCTTCTGCATTGCGGTAATGGAACCGTATCGTCCGGTTTTGCTTTATTGCATTTTCCAAAAAAATGTTATACTCCTGCACCACAGCATTTTCTCTGGTAACACCAAAATCCCAGAAAACAGGCTGACTGTTATTTTCTCCTGTTAATGTTAGGTATTTTCTAATCAACTCTTCCAGGATACTATTGGAATAAGATGTATTCAAACTCTTCAGCGCTTTTAAGATCAGCTGCTTATCCGCATCTTTTAACAGATGGTTTTTTAATTTGAACTCTGGTAAAATAGCATAGCCACCTGTTTGCCCGCTATTGGCAAATACCGGAATCCCAGCCTGAGAAAGTGAAATCATATCCCTCTGGATTGTACGGACAGATACCTGAAAATGCTGTGCCAATTGTCTTGCACTTACAGATTCATTATTCAGCAGGTAGATTGTTATGCTCAATAAACGATCTATTTTCATAGGCATTTGGTTCTCCTTATCTTTCGTTTTCCTCATTGTACCATATTACAGCTAATTGTGGTTTGACAAGATATTGAAAAAGCAGGTCAAATATAGGAAAGAAAATCTTATTCTCTCCAACATTTGCCTGCGTTCACTTTACCTATTACCTTAGTCTACCCACTCTATACCTTATCCCACTCCCTCTATATCCTGCTAGCCGGCACCGCCTGTTTCGCTCCCATAACCGTATTCGCCCCATAGTTAAACTTAGGTGCCAGCGTATCATCCAGCTGATATCCAAAAGCTTTCCCATTATACTTTTCAATGGCATATTGGACGCTGTCAATGGCAACACAGAAATCCTCGTCATTCTCATAAGGCTCCGATTGGAAATAAAGCATTTCACAAGGTTCCAGTTCAACCACGTCGCATCCATCCGGAATAGCTCCTGCGTAGTCAAAAGGCACTTCCACTCCTGCTGCAACATTAGACGTTCCTTCTTTTACCAGACTGGCTGGAAGTTCTGCAATTGCCGCCAGATCATATTTCTCAGGAATGCTGTTAAATAAACCTTCCCAATCACATCCTGCTTCCTGGCAGAACGAAAAGTAATCCACAGCTGTTGCAGAGCGCATTAAAATTAACTTTCTTTTTGGTCTTGATACCGCAGTAATCATACATAATTTCATTTCTTTACACATATTTCTGTCCTCCTTATGATTAATTAACGTAAAATAATTCCGTATGGGATACTGAACAAACAAGGGAATGGGATCCGGGGAACTCCGGTACGAACTGGGTGTAACATGGAATGCCTCCCAAAAAGCCTTCACATATCCCTCATGGGTCTGGTAGCTGCTGTTCAGGGCTATATCCAGAATTCGCCTGCTGCTGTTCAATAACTCCAGGGAACTTTCAGACAGGCGGATTGCCCTCACGTATTCTTTTGGTGTCTTTCCGATAAGTTCCTTAAAAATTCTGTCCCCATGCCTTTTCGAGTAACCTGCGCAGGAATACATTTCCTCAAAGGAAAAATCTTCACTTTCCACATGTTCCATTATATAATCCTGCATCCTCTGTACGGCATTTACTTTCTCCATATCCCACTGCTTCATTCCCATACCTCTTTCTCATTCTATATGATTTCCAATGGTTTTTCTTGAACTAATTGGACAAGATTTCATCTCCTGTCCCCTACTTTTTTATTATAATTCTTTTTCTCTTTAAATTGTAAAAAACGATCATATTTTTACAAAGAATAATATAATAAGAAACGCTATAATTGAATAGAACAATAAAAACCCCACAAAGAAAAGAGGAAAGGTGTATGAAAAGACGTGTTGTTTCACTTTTTTTAACTGTAGTCCTGACAGCCAGTACAATATTTAACGCTGTCATTCCGGCCACTGCTGCTACACCGCAGACAAATGCTGAAAATCCGCAGGTACAGAGGGAGGGAAACCTCAATTATTTTTCCAATCAAGGTAAGTTGAACACTAAAGCATTTGTCCAACTGCCAATGGGTGCGGTCAATGCAAAGGGCTGGCTTCTGGAGCAGCTGTATCTCCAGAAAAATGGACTAACCGGAGCAATTAACGATGAATACCCGCTGTATGGTCCGGCTAACGGCTGGCGGGGCGGAACTGGAGATGGCTGGGAAAAAGGGCCTTACTATTTAAGAGGTCTGATGTCCCTGGCTTGGGTTTTAGATGATGATGAGTTAAAAGAAAAATCCATGGAATGGATCAACTTCATCTTAGACAGCCAGCGGTCCAATGGTTTTATAGGACCGGTCAATGACGGTGACGGCAGTTCAGACGGCTGGGACTGGTGGCCCCGAATGGTCATTCTTCAGGTGATCCGGGATTATTATGAAGCAACTGCTCTTCAGGGTACACCGGATGAAAGAGTGCTTCCGTTCTTTGAGAACTATTTCCGTTACCAGTTAAACCGTTTGCCCCAGAAACCTTTAACTTCCTGGGCAGCATCCAGAGGCGGTGATAACATTGAAGTACTTCTCTGGTACTATAACCATGCCTATGATGAGCAAAATCCCACAGACAGTGACTGGATCATAGAACTTGCTGAACTTCTGGCAGGTCAGACGAAATCCCAGGACAGCGGTCTGAACTGGAATGATGTATTTACTAAAACCACCGTCCGTGAACACGTGGTAAACACCACCCAGGCGATGAAAACACCTGCTGTACTGAGCCAGCTCCCCGGCAGAGAAAATGATAAAGATTCTCTCAAAGAAGGGATTTTCAACATGGGACTGGACCACGGCAGAGTGGATAAGCTTGCCAATTCCGATGAGGCAGCACGGGATAATCTACCTTACCGGGGTGCTGAACTGTGCTCCATCGTAGAAAGCCTCCTTTCCAACGAAATCTCCATTGCCATAACCGGTGAAAGCTGGCTGGGAGATGATATGGAACGTATTGCCTACAACTCTCTTCCAGCGGGATATGCACCAGATTATAACGGACACTGCTACTTCCAGGCACAGAATCAGGTCATGGCTACCCACGGTAATCATGAATTTGACTGTGATCATGGAGATGACAGCGCCTTTGGCGCACCTACCGGCTTTGAGTGCTGTTTCCCAAATATGCATATGGGATGGCCTAAATTTGTGCAGAACATGTGGATGGCAACCAAAGATAACGGTCTCGCTCTGGTGATGTACGGACCTAATACCGTAACGGCTAAAGTTGCAGACGGCAAGACAGCTGTCTTTGATGAAACCACCGACTACCCCTTCAAAGATACCATCGGACTGGATTATTCCGGAGATGAAGCCAGTTTTCCGTTAAGCTTAAGACTTCCCGCATGGTGTGAAAATCCGGTTGTGGAAGTGAATGGCAAAGGGGTGGATATAAGCCAGGCAGATGGATTTGCAGTAATAGACAGAACCTGGAAACCAGGAGATCAGGTCACCGTTACCTTCCCTATGGAAGTACGCACTTCAGTATGGTACAACAATGCCGCTGCTGTAGAATATGGACCACTGATTTTCTCCCAGCGTATTGAAGAAGACTGGCGTATTGCATCCGATGACGCAGCCAGAGATATCCAATACGACCCGGTGGGCGAGTTTGACCGAAAAGAAGTTTATCCGGCAAGCGACTGGAATTATGGCCTGGTCATTGATCCCCAAGATCCGGAAAGTTCCATTCAGATAGAGTATGCAGACGAAATTGGTTTACAGCCGTTTACTCTTTCTAACGCTCCCATCACCATGAAGGTAACGGGGCAGAAAATTCCCCAGTGGAAATTAAAAGGCAATGTAGTTCCGGAACCTCCATTTTCTCCAGTCATTTCGGACGAGTCCCTGCAGGAAGAAATACAGCTCGTTCCTTATGGATGTACCCGGTTACATATGACTCAGATGCCTGTAGTGGGAGACCCCATAGAAAGCGGCATTACCTCAAAAACACAACAGGATTCCCAGTCCTATCAGGAAAATGGGGAAAAAGTTGTAGAATTTGACAACGTAGTAGTTCCCAGTGCCGATGATTATACCTTGAAGATTTATTACACAGGATCAGGAACGCTGCGACTTAATATCAACGGAAAATACGAAGAACAGATGGAATTTAACGGAACCGAACCCAATATCGTGGAAAATTTAAGTTCTATCGTACCGGGCAAGAACCAGTACTTCTACTTCAAGCATGAAAATTATAATAATATCCGTTTCTTTGGTAACGACAATGTTAACATAACCGGTATCGATGTTGTTCCGGTAAATCTTTTCACGCAGCCGGAAATCAAAGAAGCCATCAGTAATAAAAATGGTACCAGCGTGACATTAAATACCAATATCGACCGTTCCAGTGGATTTTATACCGTAAAATATGGAACTGAAAGCGGGAATTATACAAAAACTGCTGAAAATTTCTACAGCAAAAAGGCAGTCATTACCGGTTTAGAACCAGGCGAAACCTATTATTTCCAGGTATCCATGCTGGTAAACGGTGCAGAAAAAGTTTCCGAAGAAGTAAAAGCGGAGTCTGCATCCACACAGCCTCTGACATTTAAAGACGACTTCAGCGACCCAGCCGCAAGTAAGAATAAATGGACCATTTACGATCCCAACCATGTGATTAATTTCCAGCCGGGCAAAATGTCCGTAGGCGTCAGCGATAATATCAAAGCCATGACCGGAATGCAGGAGTGGACCGACTATGCCGTAGTTGCAGATGTAATTGGCACAGGAAACCCCGACAGAGACTTTGGCATCATTCTCCGTGCAACGGATGTCACGGATGGTTCTGACGGCTATAACGGCTATTACGTAGGCATAAATGCCGTTGCAGGTGGACTCAACATCGGTTATGCTGACGGAGGATGGAATGGCATAGCCACTCCGGGAGGCGTTGCCTATGAAGAAAACAAAGTTTATCAATTAAAAACCATTATTGCAGGAGAACGGCTGGCTGTGTATGTAGACGGCGTGAAGCTGTATGACCAGAATATTTCTGAAATGAAGAGTGGTAATAAACCTGTTCCATACTATGCTTCCGGCAGTGCCGGACTTCGCTCCTGGAAACAGTCGTTTGATGTAAACTCTTTTGAAGTTCGGGAAATTACAGCAGAAGAATATGAAGACCTGGGAATCGAAAACAATCTCTTTGAGGATGATTTTACAAATACCGAAGAGAGCCTGGCAAAATGGACGGTTCTGGATCCCAAAGATGCAGTGTCATTTGAAGGGGGACAGATTGGCGTAGGCAACAGCGACAATCTGAAGATCATGGCGGGAACAGGTGAGGAAACCTGGGAGGATTATGCAATTGAAACAAAACTGGCAGGTCCCGAAAATCCCAACCGCGACTTTGGCGTTATGTTCCGCTGTACGGATGTCACTGCCGAAAATGCAGACAGCTACAAAGGTTATTACGTTGGCATCGATGCAATCGGGAATGGTTTAAATGTAGGGTATGCCAACAATGGATGGAATGACATCGCAAAAGTACCTGCATTTACTTATGAACCTGGAAAGGTTTACGATCTTAAAATACTGGTAAAAGGAAGTATGTTTAAAGTCTTTATAGACGGTGTGCAGGTCTATGAGCTGGAAGACGATAAATTCTCTTATGGCTCCGTAGGGCTTCGATCCTGGAAACAGCCATTTACAGTAAACTACTTTAAAGTAAGAAACCTGACAAAAGCAGAGACAGACTCCTTCACCAATGAAATACCGGATCCTGAACCGCCGGTGCAGGTAACACCTGATTTCCAGGATGATTTTGAAGATGCACCTGCCTCCGCGCAAAAGTGGCGCCTCTGTGGATCTATTGACAAAATCCACTTTGCCGACGGAAAACTTTCCATGGAATCCAACAATAACGTAAAAGCCGTTGCCGGCGAAGAAGCATGGACAGACTACGTTGCCGAAGCCGATGTGATCCTGGAGGGAAAAAGCAATCAAAATGCAGGCCTTATGTACCGTGTAACCGGTGCTGGAAATAATGGATCCGATAATTATTGCGGATACTTCTTCGGAATCGGCAATAATGATGACGGGACCGGATATTACATCAGCGGTTATGCAGATAACAAATGGCACCAGACCGAACGTAAAAATCTGCCTGCTTTTGAAAACGGCAGAGCTTATCGTTTAAAAGCAGTGGCATATGAAGACATGGTGGCATTGTATATAGACAATCAGTTAATCACCAGATTTGTCAATACCCGTTTCCCCAACGGTATGATTGGACTGCGGTCATATGAGAAACCATTTTCCGCGGATCAGGTAGTGGTAAGGGAAGTAACCGCAGATGATCTCACAGTCTTTGATGAATGGACACGCTATATTGATGAAACATTTAGCGCCCACAAAACGGTTCAGATCAAGTTTCCTAAATTTAGTCCTACCAAAGCATACAAGATCGTATATGGCACCCAGCCAGGCGTTTATACAACAGAAGTGTACGGTCTGCTCCATAGCAACAGCGGTTCCAAATCCGATAAATTAAGCGTCAGCGTGCCGGATAATGACACCGATTATTATTTCCGGGTAATTGCTTTAGACGGAAATGAAGAAATCGCGGCATCGGGAGAAACTGTAATCCATACCGGTGAACGTTATGATATCACACAGGATCTGGACAATCTCAAAGAAAGCTTAACCGTTGCCGGAAACATTGACAGAAATGCCTATACACAGGATTCCATGCTCCGCCTGGATTGGGCAGTTGCCAATGCCAACCGGGTGCTGGATAACCAGAACAGCAACCTTATCGATGCAAGACTTGCCAAAAACTGTATCGCTGTAGGCATAAATGAACTTATGGAAACAGAAAAACCGGTTGTAGTATTAGACCACATCACGGTAAAACCTCCCGTTAAAACAGACTATTTTACAGCAGAAGATCCTGACTTAAAAGGCATGGAAGTCACCGCTGTGTACAGTAATCAGACCGAAAAGAAACTGACGGCAGAGGAATACCGCATGACCGGATTTGACACCACGACACCCGGCGAAAAAACAGTTACCGTAATTTACGAAGAAGGAGCAATCTCCAAAAAGGGTGAATTTAAAATAACTGTCCATGAAATTCCGGTTCCTGAAAAACCAGATACCACACTGCTGAGTGCCCTGTATCAGAAAATAGCTGCCATCGGACAGGGAAATTATACTGCCGAGAGCTACCGGAACCTGCAAACTGCACTTACCGCTGCCAGCAAAGTACTGCAAAATGAAAATGCTGCACAGGATGAAATTAATCAGGCAGCGGATGACCTGCTCCTTGCATTTACGAAGTTAGAAAAAACGACACCTGTGGTACCGGAAACGGTGGATAAAGGAAAACTGCAGATGATCTATGATACTTTGAAAAACACGAAGTACAACAACTATACAGCAGAAAGCTGGAACAATTTCCAGACAGCACTGGCTGGCGCACAACGTGTTCTCACTGATACGAAAGCCACGAATTCCCAGGTCAGCAGCGCTTTCGATACCCTGTGGAAAACCAGCCGGAGCCTGACCCAGAATCCACCTAAACCGCCGGTAACTCCTTCCTTGAAAAAAGGAGCGGCTTATACTTACA
>NZ_JAWYAJ010000329.1:0-6616 GCF_034124845.1 Robinsoniella sp. | reverse complement strand
CTAAAAAAGCATTTACAAACAGGCAATCATCTTCATGATAACTGTTTGTAAAAGCTTCTTTCTCTTTAATAATTTTCTAGGAAATTGTATTTCTTTTTGTCTTTTTTGTACCCAATCACTTTCGCCAGGTTCACATTTTCAACACTTCTAAAGATATTTTTTTCAATAATCTCATCTTTCTCTCTGAACTGCTGAATGAGTTCTTTCATTTCATCCCGCTTCGAGCCCTTTGCTCCTCCACAGCTTGCACAATTTTCCGTAAATCTGCAGGCACATTGGATAAAATGCAAATCATTAGAATCCCTCCATGCCTTAATCGCTGCTTCTTTTACCAGATATAAAGGCCGTATTAACTCCATGCCTTCAAAATTGGTGCTGTGCAGCTTCGGCATCATGGTCTCAATCTGACCATTGTACATCATGCCCATCAATATCGTCTCAATTACATCATCATAATGGTGTCCCAATGCAATTTTATTGCATCCAAGTTCCTTTGCCTTCGCGTACAGATAACCCCTTCTCATGCGGGCACACAAATAGCAGGGGCTGTCATCCACTCCCGCCACAATATCAAAAATCTCCGTCTGGAACACCTTAATCGGTATCCCAAGCAGCTTGGCATTATTTTCAATAATCGTCCAATTCTCTTCATTATATCCGGGATTCATCACCAGGAATTCAACCTCAAAATTATTCCTGCCATGCTTTTTCAATTCCTGCATAAGCTTTGCCAGCAGCATAGAGTCCTTGCCACCGGAAATACAAACTGCTATCTTATCACCATCCTGAATCAATTCATATTCATTAATTCCTTTGGTAAACTGCCTCCATACTGTTTTCTTATACTTCTTAATGATACTCCGCTCGATATCTCCCCGGCGCTCTGTAATTTCATCTTCTTTTTGCACCAGTCTGCTTAAATTCAATCGAAGATAAGACCGGTAGCCGCCTTCTATATTAAATGCCTGATAGCCTGCGAGCTGCAATGCATCTACAACGTCTTTGCTTCGCTCTCCGGTATGACATAGGATATAAATTGGTTTTTCCTGATTCATATCCAACTGCGAGACTTGAAATTCATCCAGCGGGATATTAACTGCTCCCGGAATGGTTTCTTTTTCAAAATCACCCCTGCTTCTTATGTCAATAATTACACGGTCATTTTGATTGATTAATTCTAACTCTTCAATATTAATTGATTCCATGTTGTTCATCCTTAACTGTACCTTTTTACTTTTTTAATGGCTTAGAATAGAAATGAGTACGCTACCCAAATAGCGTACTCGAAACACTTTTGAATTGTTTCTTGAATCACTATATCATCTTATTCTTGCTTTTAGACTGCTTTTAGAACGTTTTTTGAATGCTTTTTGAATGCTTTTTGTATATTTTTTGAGTTTCTTCATAAAGCTTCCAGAAAACACTAATTAAATACTCAATCAAGCTTAGCTGAAAAAGCCATTTATTCGTATTATTATTTCCTATTAAGACACTAGGATAACATATTATACACTTCATTAGGGGTTATTGTCAATTTGTAACATGTATTTGGCTTTCTGTTTATCGCATTCACGAAAAATTCAACCTGTTTATCTTGCATTTTGCTTTTCATTTCACTTGCATTTTATTTGCGGCTCTTTCGCTTATCATTTATCCTTTAGATCTATTACTCAAACAACTCATTAACTGGATTTTTTATTTTCACGCCGTCTTTCAAGCAGTATCCGCCCTTTACAAGTCTCCATATCCCTGCTCCAGCTGCATTCCCTGCAATGCAGGCACCTCCCGGTATCCCTTCCCTCCTGGGCATCTTTTGCCCAATTGGGATTCACCATAATTCCCCGCGCTATGTCCACCAAATCTACATTGGTTTTCTGAAGTACTTCCTCTGCCATTTCAGGACTCATAATACTGTTAACTGCAAATACCGGTACGGATACCACCTTTTTTATTTCCTGTGCCGCATAAATACACGGCTGAAACATAAAATCATCCGGCGCATATGGCTCATCTTCTCCAGAAAATCCATAGGAAATATCCAGGAAATCAATCCCTTCTTTTTCCAGGGTATTTGCAAATCGCTGGGATGTCTCAAGATCCGGTTCAAATCCTCCCAGGCGGATTCCCACCAGGAACTCCTGCGGAACACAGGCTTTCACCGCTCTTAAAATCTCTACTGCAAATCTTTCCGGATGCTTACCGTACTCATCTGTCCTTTTATTTACCCTGCTATTAAAAAACTCACACATCAGATAC
This sequence comes from Robinsoniella sp., assembly GCF_034124845.1. Classification (NCBI taxonomy): domain Bacteria; kingdom Bacillati; phylum Bacillota; class Clostridia; order Lachnospirales; family Lachnospiraceae; genus Robinsoniella; species Robinsoniella sp. Next base: position 4,360 of record NZ_JAWYAJ010000329.1, on the reverse strand, counting down.
TGATGACAGCCATGCAATTCCACCCCGTCATATCCCGCTTTATAAGCACGAACTGCAGCATCCACAAACTCTTGTTGGATCTTATGTATCTCCTCGATTGTCATTTCTCTTCCAATGTTTTGCCTTTCGTTTTTCTGAAAACGATAATTGCTGGGACATAGAAGTTCTTCTTCCACACCTGCAACCCCTGCATGATGTATCTGTATGAGTATGGGACAGCCTTCCTCATGTACCGCTTTCACAATACCAGACAGACCGTCCATCTGACTATCATCCCAGATTCCAAGCTGTCTCCTGGACAGGCGTCCCATTTTATCTACACAGGTTGCCTCCTGGATAATTAAACCTGTTCCTCCTTTTGCTATATTCCTGTAATGTTCTATGTGTTGCTCCGTAACAGAACCATCTTCCCTTCCGGCGCTGTAACATACTACTGGTGGAAAACAAATTCGGTTTTTGATATTTAGATTTTTGATTTGAAAAGGTTGGAATAATAAATCCATACTGCCACCTCTGCTTTCATTATAATTTTCGAGATAACTTCATTATAGATTGTACCACCAGATTCCATAGCCTTGGTTATTGGCAATCTGATACAGTGGCTCGATTGTCTGTCTAAGGGAGGTTACAAAAGCATCACGTCCCCTTTCTGTATTATCGATATGACGTATATCACGGTTAATCGTTAGAAACTGATCCATCGTCTTTTTGTTGATCCTCGGAATCATTTTTGCAGCCTGAAAAGCCTGAAACTGATATTGACAGAAGTCATTGAGATATCGATCTAAGTCCGGCAGTTTATTTCCCTTTTGGCTGTTTACATTTTTAAACGCCGGATATAAATTCCATATTTCATTATGTAAAACAAAGCTCCATGGTATAAAATGGTCGATGCTGATCGTCCCAAACCGCTCCAAATTTTCTGTTGTAAATTGTCGTCCAGTGTATAAATCCGGCAAATGTTCACTTGCCTGTACCAGCTCCCAATATTTTGATGCTTCAGCCAATTTCCTTTGTACAGGAGGAAATATTTTAAAAGGGATTGCGGGAACATTCAAATTCCGTGCCTGAATATATTCAATCAATTTGAAATGCATCCACCCTTCAATTACTGCTGCATTCGTTTTGATATAATCAACCCATCTTTTGGAAACCGTAAGCGTTCCATTCATCCGATCCATAACGTATAATGCATGATTGTGGTCATTCTTGTTATACTTCTCAATCAGTCCATTAACATCTTTATCTTTAAATGTATGATCCGTTTTCTTTTCAAATTCAATTTCCCTTTGGTAAAAAGGACGGATTAACCGATAAGGCACCATATTCGTAAAATCTTTTACCTTTTTTAATAAGAGCTTATCATTACTACTATAAACAAATTCTACTATTTTTTCTTCCTGTTCTTCTCTGGCAATCTTTAGCTCTTTGTGAATATACCAAATAGCATCCGCCAGCTTATCGGAATGTCCAAGACTTAGATTAAAGTAAACTACCGGATACCATGCAGCAGCAATCATTCTGGCTACCAGTCTTTTGTATTCCAGAATTCTATTCCCTTTTTGTATTTCTGTAAAGATTCCTTTAAACCAATATAACTTATAACTGGAAGAGAACTGATGCAACATACTTTCCAGGTAGCCGGATTCCACAGTTTCAGATGCTGGGAGCGTTTGAGGTAGGGGTGGCGTGGACATTGTTATCCCTTCTTTCTTTTGAAATTTATATAACAAGATACAACAATAATATTATCTACAGCATATTTTTTAAAATAGCAATCAGCTCCGTATCCGCTGGAAGCCAATCTACATTATCTAGTTCTTCTTTGGTTAACCATTTCGCAGCTTCATGCTCCAACAAGGTAAAGTTCGCCTTCTTTAGCTCACAAAGATAACAATGCATAATTAAGTGAAAGTTCGGATATGAATACTCTACCGTGTGTATAAATTGCCCTATCTTAATCTCCGTATTTAATTCTTCTCTTATTTCCCTTTGTAATGCTGCTTCTAAAGATTCACCGGGCTCTACCTTGCCACCTGGAAATTCCCAACCGTCTTTAAATTCCCCATAGCCACGTTGGGTAGCAAGAAATTTATCACCGTTTTGTATAATGGCAGCTACAACCTCGATTGTTTTCATTGATGTTTCTCCTGATGTTAGTGAGATTATTTTTTACTTCTTAATTTGTCATAGGCTTTTAGTAGATCATATTGTCTTTTGTTTTGTTCTGCAATTCCTTCCAGCATAATATTATCTTCAGGTTGGTTAAGCACATGTATTTTCCTATGACAGTTTGGACATATAGCTACCACATTATCTATGGTATCATTTCCACCATCCGCCAGTCTTTTCACATGATGCTCTTCTAAATATGGTTCACCGTTCATATCAATGAAAGGAGCTTCCTCTCTACAAAACTGACAATGTCCACTAGCAATTCGTTTCACAAGTTCCTTTAAATATGGATCCCGGTAATAGACGGTAGTTTCCGTTTTCTGCATTTTCTTTGATGAATCACTTCTTTCAGATCGATGAATCAGCTCTTTATCCGATAGTTTAATTATTTCTTTTTCTAATGGATTCTCTATACAATTATCCGCTAATCCAGCTGGCTTCAAAGGAAAAATCCACACATTTCTCATTTTGCTATCTTCATCTGCTTGTTGTGAAATATAAGGTTTCTCAGCTAATTCCATTAAACCTCTATATGTATACTTCGCTTTTTTCATTACCTCAAAAAGATGTACCGCTATACCATTCGTATCAGAATGATATAAAGTAGCATTTTGATTACCTTTTAAAACCTGATCTCCCTTTTTGCCCATTCCAGTATAATGTAAAATGCCATCCTTCCAAACATCACTGTATAAGCCTTTTGTATCATCAGATATTATTACCAATGTATTGGTTTTCTTTGAACGACGCATTCCACCCATATTGCCACAAATAAATGTCTTAACGATCTCACCATTTGTAATTACATCACCTATTTTCAAATTTGGTTTAAAGTCCATAGTTTTTCCTCCTAAAGTAATTTGCTAAACTCTAAGATATTCATTACTAATATTATGTTTGACTTTCCTTTATCAGAAATTTACATTTGTTTGATTATATCATGGTAAAATTCAACTCTTCCCTGTTGCTTGCAATAAATCTGCATACCAACTTACTAAACTTACTAAATGTAAAACACCCAATATTAAAAAACGAAATCCTAAAATAATTACATATTATTCATAACCTTCTATAGAAACTCTATCAGCCCTTTTTCCATACAAATAGTGTAGTTCAACGTTTTCTTATCATTTCCAGCAAAAGTTATATAAAGCATATCATCTTGCAGCTTCGTTACTGTTCCAACGCCGTATGTTTTATGTTTTATTATCTTACCTTTAATACCATACACTGCCTTACTTCTTTCTGAAGATTTATTCTTTGCTGGAAAAAGTTGTGCATACTCTTTATCCACATTCAGTCCACGTTCTTTGTAATCTTCCATATCTTTAAATACGTATAGTGCTGGCTTAACTACATTATTATCTGGAACTGGCTGTACTGGAAACATCCATACTAAGCGATCTCTGCCAGTTTCATCTGGTTGAGTCTCTGTATATGGTTTATCAACCAACTGAACACGTCCACAATATGTATATTCGCCTGGATCCATAACCTGAAACAGATGCACATCCACACCATTGTATCCTGATTCGCTTAGTGTTCGATTCTGCATATAATTGACATCCTGATCACCCGAGGGGCCCATGCCTGTGTAATGAAGGACTCCACCTATCCATTTATCATGGTAAATGCCACGTGTGTAATCAGTAACAATAACTAACGTATTTGTTGTATTTGATTTACGCATTCCACCCTGCTGACAACATTTAAAAATGCTCATTAGCTCTTTATTTTTGATATGTTGTCCAATTTCTAATCTTGGATTAAACATTTGTACCACTCCATTCTTCTAATCAGGAGTTGCCCTTAATAACATTACTGAAAATATATCCACATTTTATTGGAATCTATGAATTATTTTCTCTACTTCCGCAATTAATTTTTCTTTATCTGGAATATAATAGGTGTATTTTGATGCAAATATATTATTTGACAACCCACCCAACGCATATTCTGCTGTCAATGCATCTTTATCAGTACATAAAATAATACCAATCGGCTTATTATCATCCTCTTCGTTAACCTCATTTTCATAATAATTCAAGTACATATTTAACTGTCCCGCTGCTTCTGGCATTAGTTTAGTAGTCTTAAGTTCAATTAGCACGTATGACCTAAGTGGCTTATTATAGAAAACCATATCTACATAATAATAAGTATTATTAATAGTTACTCTTTGTTG
>NZ_JAWYAJ010000328.1:0-23474 GCF_034124845.1 Robinsoniella sp. | reverse complement strand
GATGGTTACTCATGATGTGGAATTTGCAGCAGAGGCATCGGACAGGTGCGCCATGTTTTTTGACAAAGAAGTAACCTCCATCGATCTTCCAAAGAATTTTTTCTGCAATAACAGTTTTTATACCACGGCAGCAAACCGGATTGCAAGGCATATGTACAGGGATGTAGTTACCTGTGAAGATGTTATCGCTATGTGCATGAAAACCGGGAGGAAGCAGGTATGAGTAAAAAGCGGATAACGATAAATATCCTGCTGATACTGGCAGCTGTGGGGGTAATTATTTTCGGTGTGCGTATGTTTCAGGACCGAAAGTATAATCTGATCTCAATTCTGATTGCATTTCTTGCCTGCATACCATTTTACATGGCATATGAAAAAAAGGAAGGCAGCATACGCCGAATGGTAGTCCTGGCTGTCATGGTCGCAATATCTGTTGTGGGAAGATTGATTTTTGCGGTGTTGCCCGGTTTTAAACCGGTAACAGCAATTGTGGTGATCGCTGCTATTTATATGGGTTCGGAATCCGGATTTTTAATCGGATCGCTTTCAGCTATTATATCAAATATGTTTTATGGGCAGGGGCCCTGGACACCTTTTCAGATGCTTGCCTGGGGAGGTCTTGGGCTGACTGCGGGGCTGCCGGTAATGCAGAAAATTTTGCAGAAAAGAGTGATTTTGGCGGTATACGGGTTCCTGGCGGGATTTGGATATTCGGCTATTATGGACATATGGACGGTACTTTCATTTGATGGGAGCTTCAGCCTGGCGAGATATCTGACGGTACTGGCTATGGCACTTCCGGTAAGCATGGAATATGCTATATCCAATGTGATTTTTCTGATGCTGGGAATCGGTCCAATCGGGAGAAAGTTAAAGCGAATTAATATTAAACACGGAATATTTTAAATGTCAAGAAGGTGAGGTATACATACATGAAGCATACAGAACAATTGGTTCAGGAAATACAAAAGGTTATCGTAGGAAAAGAGGAAGTGATTCAAAAAGTACTGATGGCAATTCTGGCAAAGGGACATATTTTACTGGAAGATATACCCGGAGTGGGTAAGACCACACTGGCACTTTCAATCAGCAAAACACTGGGACTGGATTACAGGAGAATCCAGTTTACCCCTGATGTTATCCCATCTGATGTTGTAGGATATACGGTATATGATAAAAAAAGCGGTGAGTTTGTTTATAAGCCCGGAGCAGTTATGTGTAACCTGCTGCTGGCAGATGAGATCAACCGTACCTCCAGTAAGACCCAGGCTGCACTTCTGGAAGTTATGGAAGAAGGAAATGTAACTGTTGACGGAAATACTTATGAGGTTCCAAAGCCTTTCGTTGTAATCTCCACTCAGAACCCCTTTGGTTCCGCCGGTACACAATTGCTTCCCCAATCCCAGTTAGACCGTTTTATGGTAAAACTGGAAATGGGATATCCGGATTTTGAGAGTCAGGTCAATATCTTAAAGGATCGACAGGAAATACAGCCGCTGGATACAATCAAAGCAGTAATCAATAAGGACGATTTGGAAGAGATGCAGATGGAAGTGTCCAGGGTCAAGGTAAAAGATGAGATACTGCGGTATATTACAAGGCTTGCAGAAGCAACCAGGAGCCATGAATATATCCAGCTGGGCGTAAGTCCCCGTGGTGCATATGCGGTGAATAATATGGCGAAAGCATCTGCCTATATAGCTGGACGCGGTTATGTAACACCGGAAGATGTCATCGGGGTATTTCCGTCCGTCAGCAGCCATCGTGTGATACTCCATCCCAAGGCAAAGGTAACCGGAGTATCTGCCATGTCTATTATGGAAGAAATTACAAAAACGGTTTCCGTACCGGAAATATCATAACCAGGAGGACTTTATGTTAAAGACAAGAATATGCTATGGAGTATGGCTGCTGGGTACGGTGGTCCTATACATCTATTCAGATTCATACTGGGCATTTTTCCTTCTGATGGCTTCTGTGTCAATCCTTCCTGTCTGCGGGGCAGTCATATTAACCACCCGGCATAAATTGTCGTATTCATTTCAGGCGGTATCCATGGCAGGCAAGGGAAAGCAGGTACAGGGGGAACTCAGCATTCAAAATAAGAGTATTTTCCCTGTGTTAAAAGTGTGCTGCTGCCTTCAGTTTTTCAATCAGCTGACGGGAGAGTTGAAAGAGCAGGAGATTTACTGCGCCATACCGGCTAAAAAAACGGAAAAGCTGAACTGGAATCTGAAAAGCAGATATTGCGGAAATGTGAAGGTGACCATTGAAAAAGTAACTTTATATGACTGGCTGGGGATTTTTACCCTTCGGGAGAACCCGGATCAATATGGGCATATTGTGATTTTGCCCGATATATTTCCTGCAAATGTACAAATCAGCGACAGCCTGAGCGCTAATTGGGACAGCATTACTTACTCAGACAGCAAAAGAGGGGATGACCCCAGTGAAATATTTGGCATGCGGGAATATCAGGAGGGAGACAGTCCGAAAAATATACACTGGAAGGTATCCGGCAAGCTGGATGGGCTGTATGTTAAGGAGCTAAGCCTACCAATAGAAAATTCCATACTTCTTTTATACGAAACAGCATCTTTTGAAAAGAAGAAAGAAACAGCCGCGCTTCGCGATGCAATGATGGAAGCTTTTTTATCGGTATCCCAGTCTCTGATCCAGGAGGGGCATCTTCACACCTTAGGGTGGTATGATCAGAGCAAGGCCCTCTTCCGCCGGCAGGATGTTACATCGGTGGATGAATTAGCTGAGATGACAGAGGGGTTTCTGGGGATTCAAAGTAAAGAGCAGGGAGAGACCAGCCTCCATTACTATTTGGAGGACTGTATTGACAATCCCTATGCCCATGTGGTCTATATTACGGCGTCAGATGGCGGAGAGGATCTGAAATGCTTAAGTGAGATTTGTTCCGTTGCTGTTTTGCAGTGCCGGATAAGTAAGCAGGAGGTATCCGGAAATTTGGACCATTCGCTGGTAGTATTTACACCGGAGACATTGACAGAAGAATTATGCCAGTTGGTAATATAGGGGATGTAAGATATGAAAAATGGAAAGAAAAATACAGGTAAGAAAAAATCTCAGATTACAATTCAATTGGAGAATCGGAAAAATAGTGGCAGAGAAGGTGTGCTAAACTTGCTGGCAGAATTACTTCCGGCTTTTTTGCTTTATCTTGGCATCTCTTTGTCTTTTATTTATCTTCTTGATCTGCCGGTGCAGGTATACTATTCGGCAGCTTTTGGACTGCTGATCCTGACACTGCTGCAGTTACATGGAAAGTACAGCCGTTATGTGAAGGCAGGTACGGCGCTTCTGGCTGCTGTTGGAATCCTGTTCCTCTTAATACGCCAGGAGTTGATGCTGGACGGCTTTCTGCTGACCATGAACCGGATTGGGCAGGCAGCCGGCAGAAACTTTGGAATTTTCCTGAAAGTTTATGATATTGGTATTGCTGAGGAATCATATGGGATCGCCCTTTGCCTGTTCTGGACATGGAGCTGCCTGCTGTCTGCTGTAGTTGTAACCGTAATTATCCGGCTGCGCAGTATATTACTCTTATGCATAAGTGTATTGCCATTATTGGTGCTGGAATTATGTACTGGTGAAAACTATGGTATTATACCTGTGATAATGATGCTGGCTTCCGTTATGGTTCTATTGAGTTTTTTTGTACATGGCAGGAAAAGCAGGAGGGCATTTGGCAATGGTAAATATTTGGCTATCCTGCAGGTATCCGGAATATTAACGGTTGCTTTTGCAGCTATCCTGGGATTTATGGTCAGTACAGTATCTGTTAATAGCTACACGAAAGCAGGATTTGCAGAGGCGGTAAAAGAAGGAATAGCAAAAAAAATTTCCAATATACGCTATGAAAAAGAGAAGACAAATTCTTTTACACAGGGTCAATTTAAGGGACTGGGAAATCTGACACTGAAGGATACAACTGCACTGGAAGTTCTGATGGACAAGCCGGAATCCCTGTATTTGCGCGGGTTTGTTGGAAGTACTTACACCCAGAATGGTTGGGAGGAGCTAGAAAAATCTGTCTATTATGAAGAGAAGGACCTGTTTTACTGGCTTCACGAAACAAATTTTAATGGATTAAACCAGCTCTCCCTTGTGAATCTGTTGGTAAATGGAAAAACAGATGAGGAGACTGTGGAGATTACGGTACAGAATGTAAATGCAAACAGTAAATACATCTATACCCCTTATGAACTGAAGTCAGATCCCGGTAAGATAGATGGGGGCAAAAATCTGGGGGATGTTTCCTTAAAGTCAAAAGGATTGTTTGGAAACCGCCTGTATCACTATACTGCAAACAGTAATCTGGTGAAACGTTATCCTACACTGGCGTCAGATTTTTATGAAATCAGGAATAGTGATACTGCAGCGGAATACGCAGGAAACGAAAGTTACTACAATGCCTTTATCTACCGGAATTACCTGGATATACCGGACCACCAAAAACAGATTCTGAAAAATCTTCTGAAAATAGAAGAGGCATCAGGAAGTGCTCATTATCCCTATGAAGAAGCAAATGCTTTGATTATGGGATATCTGGACAAGAATATAGAATACTCCGAAGAAGTGGATACCTTTACAGGAAATTATGATTTTTTGCAATGGTTTCTTCAGAGCCAGAAAAAAGGATATTCCGCCCACTATGCAACAGCTGCAGTTCTGATGTACCGGTATCTGGGTATTCCTGCAAGATATGTGGAGGGTTATCTTGTGACACCGGAGGATGTAAAAGGTGTGGAAGCTTATGAACCAATCGAAATTACCGGAGAAAACGCCCACGCCTGGGCAGAAGTCTATCAGGACGGCATTGGCTGGGTACCTATGGAAGCAACACCACCTTATCTGGGCATTATGGAAAGACCGGAATTCTCACAGGCTCCTGCACTTACGGGAGACGGCGGTCAGTCAGATGACGCCGGCAAATCGGAGAAGATAAAAGATGAGGAAAAGGAATTAAAGAAAAAAAAGACGGGTAAAAAAGCGGAAGTACCGGTACAAAAGATTCTGCTGATTGCTGTAGTTGCTCTGGCTGTTATTTTAATCTTATCATGGCTGATCTATGTAATTTTTCACAGAAGGAAACTTGCAAATCGTAAAAAGAGCTTCCGTGTAGCGGATAATAGGCTGGCGGTAAAGCATCTCTATGCTTATACTTTATTTTTACTTCTCTATGATAAGACTCCAAGAGCAAAGGGATCCCATTATGGCTATGTAGATATTCTTTCTGAAAAATATTCGGAAGCATTTGGTGAAAAATTCAGGGAGACACTGGATGTGGTTCAGGGAGCAGTTTATGGTGATCTGGATGTTTCAAAGGAGCAGCGGGAAAAGGCAGAGCAGCTGAAAGATGAGACCTTGCATTGTATTTTGAAAAAGAAGAGTTTGTTAAGGAAGATTAAAATGTGGTTGGTGGACTTTGTATATTAGTCTTGACACACACTTAACGCCGATTTAGCTCATATAATCTTTCTCTAATACTGACAATTGATATTTCAAGAGCGGTAGATTCGGATATATTTATATTTGAGTAGAAACACTTTAATCTTCCCTTTACGTCGAAATTGTATTAAAATGTATAAGAAAATTGTATTATAATAAATGATCATAATGAGCAATAAAGAATTATGCAGTGTAAGGTAATTATTTCAAAAGTTGAAACAGGAGGATTCTATGGAATTATATTATAAGCAGCCTGCCGGGCAGTGGGAAGAAACCCTGCCCATCGGGAATGGAAGCCTGGGCGGAATGATCTGGGGGAATATCAGTCAGGAACTCATAGGTTTGAATGAAGAAACATTGTGGTCGGGCTATCCACATGATAAGAATAATCGAAATGCGCTTGAATTTTTACCGGAAGCGCGGAAACTGATATTTGAAGGCAGGAATGCAGAAGCACAGCGCTTGGTAGAAGAAAAAATGCTGGCTGAATTTACGGAGAGCTATCTGCCTCTCGGGAATCTGAAAATTGATTTTGCTCATAGCTGCAATGCAGAAAATTATGTGCGGAGACTGGATCTTGACCATGCCGCGGCCAGCGTCAGCTATGACGTTGACGGGGTGGGCTACAAGAGAGAATACTTCGCAAGCTTCCCTTCCAAAGCAATGTTCATACGGCTTTGCAGCACTGTAAATGAAATGGAGGTCCGTGTAACTCTGGAAAGTGATTTACAGCCGGTTTATGAGAGAAATACAGGAATGATCCGCATGAACGGAAGGTGCCCGGAACATGTAGATCCCAGCTATGTGGACAGCGATACCCCTGTCATATGGGGGAACCGCGGGCAGGCTTTTCAGGCCGGCCTGACTCTTCTGTCTACAGATGGAACATATGAAATTATATTTGAAGAGGAAAAAGCAGTCCTGGTTGTAAAAGATGCATCGGATATTATATTGGCAGTGACTGCAGTCAAAAATCCCGATGTTGCTGCAGAATTCAACATCTGTGGTTATGAAGGGATAAAAGAAAAGCACGTAAAGGACTATCGGAATTTGTACAGCAGGGTAGAACTGGACCTGGGCAGCCAGCCGGATGCTCCCACTGATATACGTTTACAGAATATGAAAGACGGGAAAGAAGATACAGCCATGTATGCGTTGTATTTCCAATATGGAAGATATCTGCTTATCAGCTCTTCCCGGGAGGGCGGAGTGCCTGCGAATCTACAGGGGATCTGGAACTGGGAGTTCCGTGCACCTTGGAGTTGTAATTTTACTACCAATATTAATGCCCAGATGAACTATTGGCATGCTCAGAGCTGTAATCTGGCAGAATGCCTGGAACCATATTTTAATTTTGTAAAAGGACTAAGTATTGAGGGGCAGAAAACGGCAGAGACACATTTTGGATGCCGGGGATTTACAGTATCTCACAATACGGATTATTGGATGAGTACGAATCCGGTGGGTGTGGCCCATGGAAATGATTCAGGCCAGGAAAACAGCGGATGCTATTCCTTCTTTCCTTTGGGCGGTGCGTGGATGTGTGAGGAATTCTGGAAGCATTACGAATATCACAGAGATAAAGATTTTTTAAGAGATACTGCATATCCTGTTTTAAAACAGGCGGCTCTGTTCTGTCTGGACTGGCTGGTTCCATACGAAGGCTATTATGTGACTTGTCCGTCAGCTTCACCTGAAAATGTCTTTTTTGTACCGGACAGAGAGGGAGAGAAAGCGTCCCTGACCTATGCCTGCACCATGGATATGACAATTATACGGGAGGTGTTTGGGGATTTTAAAAAGATCTGTGCAGAACTGGATATAAATGATACACTATTGAAGGAATTGAAAGAAAAAGAAGCAAAACTATATCCTTATAAAACAGGAAAATATGGGCAGCTTCAGGAGTGGCCCATTGATTATGAAGAAGTAGAACCGGGGCACCGTCATATTTCCCATCTGTATGGAATTTATCCGTCTGAGCTGTTTGAACAGGATGACCGGCTGAAAGAAGCCTGCCGTAAAACGCTGGAAAGACGGCTGGCAAATGGAGGAGGGCATACCGGATGGAGCTGTGGCTGGATCGTTCAGGTGTTTGCTGTTCTGGGCGATGCCGCAAAAAGCTATGAATACCTCAGAACGCTTCTTACCAGATCGACTTATCCGAACCTTTGGGATATGCATCCGCCATTCCAGATCGACGGGAATTTTGCAGGCAGTGCAGCCATTGCGAATATGCTGGTACAGGACAGGGGCGGAGAATTGAAACTGCTTCCTGCACTTCCAAAAGAATGGAAGGATGGATATGTGAAAGGTCTTCGGATTAAAGGCGGCAGAACTATAGATATCTGCTGGAAAGATCACGCTTTGGAGAAGTATGAAATTCATGAGTAATTACCATAAACCTTTCGTTTACTTCCTTTATTAAGAATGATATAATAAAGGTTATCATTTCAAAGGCAATGAATATTTTGTATCTGTCACATTCCTTGAAGTGGGGCAGTCTGCCAGGCTTAAAAATATAAAACGCTCCGAAGAGCAGGGGGATACAAAATGTTGAAATCACAGAACCAGAATGATATCGACTACATTCATAATGTATATCGCAACATCGCATTCCTGGGCATCATTTTACATGGGGTATATGCAATCATATACATTTGTTTTCAAATCGTACCTGCATTTGCCTACAATATTTTAAGTGTGCTTTTTTATACCGTTTTAGTGGTGATTGTGAGCAAACACAAATATGCACTTACCGTTATTCTGATTCACTTTGAAGCATGTATTTTTGTTATAACGCAGTCTCTGCTGTTTGGATGGGATGCGGGTTTTTATATGTTTTTGATCGCAATGGCAAGTATGGTTTACTTTTGCCCGTTTCGATCTTCATATACGCCCTATATATTTTCATTTATGCATATATCCACAATGTTCATACTGTACTTTTATTTTATAAAGCATAATCCGCTGGTTTATTCAGCAGAGTCATCTTTATATCTTTATTTTTGCTGTAACAGTATCAGCATGTTTATTATGATACTCTATACGGCATATGTCTCTAAAATAAGTGCTTTAGTAAATAAAAAAGAGTTGATTAATGAAAACAGGAATCTGCGGGAGCTGGCGGATTATGACCAGCTTACCGGATTATACAGCCGTCGTTATTTAAAAGACTGTTTTCATATCTGTCCAGGAGACAATAGTTTTCTGGCAATAGGAGATATTGACGATTTCAAGACAATCAATGATACATACGGCCATATCTGCGGCGATTTTATATTAAAAGAAATGGCTGAACAGATGCGCTCCCAATTTGATCCGAATGTATTTCTCTGCCGCTGGGGCGGGGAGGAGTTTGTACTGGTTTTTACGGAAGTGGAGCACTCTTATCCTATAAATCAATTGGAAACTTTTAAGCATTGGATAAATAATTACCGGTTTCAATATAATCATATCTTGATTCCGGTAACAATTACATTTGGTGTGACGAAAGGAGTACGCAGTTTACCTCTCAACGATTGGATTGACCAGGCAGATAACTTACTGTATCAGGGAAAACGAAATGGGAAAAACAGAGTGGTTGCAGATGGCATGGAATGACAGCAAAAGCTGTTAATTAAGATGTTAAAAGGCTGTTAATAAAAGGAGAATACATGGAAAAATATATGAATAAGCCAGAACTTGCGGAAATTAATGCAGCGGCTATCAGTAGGACTTTTGAAAAGGTACAGGATATCAAGTCAGTTGCAAGACAATACTGTTTATCATCAAAAGAAGTAAAGGTTTTACTCAAGAAATCTTGAATAAGAATAACAGGCAAACCGGTCAAATATAAGATATAGGTTTGCCTGTTATTTTTCAATAAATGCTATTTCGTTGAAGTGTTGTTTTTCTTTTCTTTCATTTCCTTCTGTTCTTTATGCTTTTTCTTTAATTTGGATATGATCTCTAACAAGGCCTGATTTGCAATTTGTCCCATAGTTTTCCGCCCCCTTATATTCCAGATTATAAATCTTATTTTGGCAAATGTCAAAAAAATAGTATTTTTCCCGCTCTGAATTACGGGTTTCTACGATTGTAATGAAATAATCGGCGATTGTCTGCTGACGAATATCTGTAAAATCTCATTTTTCAATCAACTACACCAGAATTAATTGTAGTCTTTTAAAAAGCCTGGTACTTTTCTGCAGAATTCAAATAATTCATGATCAGTGAGATTAGGCGGCATAATTTCCCACAAAAAATCATAATCGTTGTCTACTAAATTCCATTTGTATAATTCTACCAAAAAAGTAACTCTGCTTGTATCCTGCTTAATTTGACTCATATAGGCTTGCAGTTGTTCAATCATTTGCTCAGTACCTCCCTTATACTATGCAATATATTATATTCTTTAATAAGAATATATTCAAGAATAAGAATATAATTTATGCTAAGTCTATTATTAATAGAAAGGTAGGATTTAGCATGATTGATTTTACACCATTTTGGGAGACATTAAGGGAATCTAATGAAACATACTATACCCTGACTAATAAACACAAGATCTCTTTTAGTACATTGAATAAGTTGAAACACAATAAGGGAATCACTACTCAAAAACTGAATGATTTATGCAGAATATTAAAATGTGATGTTTCAGATATTTGCAGATATGTTCCATCTGATGAGGATCAGCAATTGTAACTGGGATAGTTGGAACTGGGATACCCCTGAGAAAAACTCGGGGGTTTTTATTAGCAGAAAATAGGATTTTATACCGAAAAAAATAATATTTACTCGATAAAAGTCAAAAAATGTAGACTTTATTTGACAAGCATAAAACGAAAAAAAATACCTGTTTTTACCATATTTTACATTATATACTATACGTCAAATAAAGTCTACATTGTTTGAAGAATAAATTATGATAAGCAAATTTAGAATAACGGTTATAGAATAATCAGAAATGTGGGGAGAGTATGAATGATTCTAAAGCTGCAAATAAGAGCAATCGTGCACGTCTGACATGGGATGAGTGGTATAGTCTTGCCAAAGAATATTATCATTCTGCGCATCATCTGAGGATACCGGTTAAATATAAAACGCCGGATGGGCATCTTCTGGGAAGATGGATCGAAAGACAGCGTGCTGCATATCATCAGACAGGAACATGTAAAATAGATGCCAGAAAAATTTATTTACTGAATCAGATTGGAATGATTTGGTCCCTTGGAATCAGAAGAAAGTGGGAACTCTGGTATGAATACTGTGTAGAATACTATCTTAAATTTGGAAATATAGATATACCAAAAGAATTTGTTATGCATCAGGCAGCACTTGGTGAATGGATTTTATATCAAAGAAAGTGTTATCATAAGAATAAACTAAGCAAAATGAAGTGTATAAAACTGGAGTCGTTAAAGATGAACTGGAAAATAAGGAATCGTAAAATTACATAGGATCTGAAAGGATCAGTATATACCTAATATGTAATTTAAATGGAGGACTATGGATAAATTTTGCTGTAATTGTATTTATTCTTCATATGGTAAGAAGAAAACAAACAGATGGTTTTGCCATTTGAAAACCTGGTACGTCAGGAAAAAAGGGACTTGCTGTTACTATAGATCCCTAATATAGATATATTTTAAACTTTTATAAAACACTTGTATATAACCTGGACAAATAACCAATAATGATTTACAATATTAAGAATAAAAGTAAATTATATTGGAGGAATTAATCATGGCAAGAGGACAAAGAAAATCAATTGATGATCAGATCGCAGTTTTGGATGAGCAGATAGCAAAAGTACAGGCGAAGATGGACGCTTTGTTAGATCAGAAAAAAGCTTTGGAACAGAAGAAAAGAGAAGAAGCCTTGGGTCAGCTATATGATATGATTCAGGAAAGCGGAAAATCTATTGAGGATATTATGACCTTAATTACTGATTAGTTACCGAAAGGTATAAAATAAAGAAGAGGCGTACATTTGTATGTCTCTTTCTCATTTTGAATGATTAAAATAATACATTATCGTAGCATTGAATTCTTTTTTATATTGAAAATATATTCACAATTTGTTATACTTCAAGTTGTGATTGGGTGAGCACCTACCGTATGCATGGCTGTATTCTTGCATGCGTTTTTTTGATTTAGGAGATACTTCAAATGAGCTGAAAAATAAAAAATTATAATTGGGCTCCGTGTCAAAGAGCCTGTTTGAAACATATAAAAAACAGTTAGAAATGGGGAAAATAAATATGTATACGAAAATTTATATGAACGGTTTGCCCAAAGATGCAAAGGAAATAAGGAAATCAGTTTTTATAGCAGAACAGGGTTTTCAGAATGAATTTGATGATATAGATGATGAGGCAGCACACATTGTAATATACAGCGATAAGGATCTGCCAGCTGCTGTATGCCGGGTATTTCAGGCTCATGAAACGGAAACCTTCTTCCTCGGGCGTCTGGCGGTTCTTAAAGAATACAGAGGAAAAAGTATCGGTGCAGATGTAATAAAAGAGGCTGAAAAATATGTACGTGAAAAAGGCGGTCATAGAATTGACCTCCATGCACAATGCAGAGTAAGTAGTTTTTATCAGAAATTAGGGTTTACTCAATATGGTGAAATAGAAGATGATGAAGGCTGTCCCCATGTATGGATGAGTAAACTGCTTTAAATGGGGGAATTGTCTCCCCCAACTGCAGATGTTTATTCACGAAGCCTGAGAATCGTCTGATAGAGATTGAGCTTTCCCATGCCCCACTCCCTGTTTGGATAAATATGGTTAGGATTTCGTTCAGCGCCGCGGATTAAATATGTTTTGATGGAGTTGGCATTCATGCTGAGATTATGCCCCTGTACAATACCCCAGGTCATCAGATTGGCGGCGGCACCGGCAACATGTGCGGCGGATACGGAAGTACCTGTCTGATGCGTCATGGGTATGCCGGTTCCAACAGCGATGCCGGAAAGAGCAGGACCATATACATTTACTCCGGGTGCAACTAGGTTTGGTTTTTCAAACTGAATGCGGTTATTTCCATAGCTGGAATGTATATAGAGGCTGCCGTCATGATGATTATAGGCACCTATTGTAATGCAGCTATATGCATTTGCCGGTTCTGTAATTGTTGTAAATGGATTTGGTTTTAAGAAAACGGTTGAAGGAGAAATAAAGCCTGTTATGGGAAGCCATATATGATAACTGCCCCTGATAAACAGATAGTTGTACACTCGAATTCTCCAAAGTCCCGGGGTTGGTGACTGAAACCGCATCGTAATAAACTGACTGCCGGAACCCATTTCTGAAATGACATAATGAACCGTAATTTGTGTGTTTTCCAGGGTGAAGGTCACATAGGTATCCCTGTCCTCGCTTAAAGGGATGCGCTGAATTATTTGTCCGGTAGGGGATACAAATCCAACGGTATAAAGTTCCGGCGGAGAAGCCCATAACTCGGCTGTAAACCCTTTTTCATTTGGGGCTACCATTATTTCTGCAACTTCGTATTCCATGTTTGCCTGAATATTACCTAAAAAATGATGGTATCTGCCCACTTCGTTGCCGGCTGCTACTACGGATGCAAATCCTGTGGTTAAGTTTAACCTTCTCAGAAGCAGTCCCAGAGGGGAGGTTCCTTCATGACTGCCAGTGTTGGTTCCCAGTCCAAGACAGATTACAAGAGGCATCCTATATTGAGCAGATAGCAGAGTCAGATATTTAATTCCCATCATAATATCATTTTCCTGGTATGCATCAGCAGAATCATCAATTAGGAAGAAATCCCGTAAATACTGCTTTGCAGGCTTTAGTTTTACTACCGCAATATTACATTCCGGTGCAGCCCCGACAAAATCTGCAGTGGGCGTTGGTGATCCGGCTGCGATCCCTGCGAGAAAGGTACCGTGACCGTTTGAGTCTGAGCTGGGGACTACGTCTAACGGATTTTCAGCTTGCAGTGCTTCATTAATTGCAGTGTTCTTAAACTCTGTTCCATATATAATGGTATCATTTACAGTGAACCCTGGTACTCCCGGGGGCAATTTCTGAGTCTCCAATGACGGTAAGGTCTGATCCCAAATACCCAGTATGCGGGTTCTGCCATCGGGATGCCGAAACAGAGGATTTTGATAGTCTATGCCGGTATCTATAAAACCAATGATAGTTCCCTGACCCCGGAGGTTCAAAAGAGGCTGTTCAATGGTTTCCAATATACCGGATGCTTCAATGCTGGATGTATCCAGGGTGGTATATAGATTAGGAATCGTATAATAGTAATATTTTTCATAAGTAATCGGTGCAGCGTCCTTCATGGGAACATATATGATAGAGAATTGGCTGTCAACATAATCCACGCAAGTAGAAGGATTATTCTGAAGAGCTTCCAAAGAGTAACTGCCGCTGGTAATAATAAAGTCAGCAAACTCTTCAGAGGCAATATTTTGAGTACATTCCATGAATTCCTCCCAGAATCATTTTGTACAATATATGTAAAGGCACATAAAGAAAGACCATGGTTCAAAAAAGCAAGTAAAATCAAGCAGTAATCCCAGGAATTTTTTATAATACATATAGAGTGGTTGAAACGAGGTGAACAGAAAATGTACGATTGGCAGAAACAAATTCAGATTATCGTGGATGAGATTGACAAATGCATTAAAAATTATAATGATGAGGCCTTGACGCTGAGCTATCTGTCCCGCAGACTGGGCTATTCCGAATTTCATACAACGAGAAAATTCAAAGAAATATCGGGTATGCAATTTAGGGATTATCTGCGGCTTCGAAGGTTAGCTTTTGCACTTATCGCAGTGCGGGATAGTGAAAAAAGCATTTTGGATATTGCTTTTGACTATGGTTTTTCATCACATGAGGCATTTACCAGAGCCTTCAAAAGAACTTATGGCTTAACGCCAAGTGAGTTTCGAAGAAATCCGAAGCCTGTTGTTCTTCGTACCAAAATTAACCTTTTTGACCGCTACTTTTTAGGATTAGGAGAAATTGGTATGTTAAAATCTACAGAAGAAATTAAGATCTATTTTGTAACAATTCCGGCACACAAATTTTTACACATTAAAAACTATGAGAGTAACGGGTATTGGGATTTTTGGCAAAAGCAAAGTCTGATTCCAGGACAGGACTGCGATACAATCTGCGGTTTACTGGATAGTATTAAGGGCAAACTGGATGACGATGGAGGAAGCGAATCCAACAGCAGCAGCGGTCATATTATGGGGTACATGAATGACCCCGAAGGCAGACTCTGTGATTGGAATATTCCACGAACAGAGTGCTATGGTGTACGTCTTCCTTCTGATTACAAAGGTGAGGTACCGCCGCAAATGCTTATGATGGATGTTCCTGAAGCAGAGTATATTGTTTTTGAACATGGACCATTTGACTACGAGCAGGAAAAACAAAGTGTGGAGGAATTAGTTGAAAAGGCTATGGCATCTTTCGATTTTACAGGAACTGGTTATTGCTTTGATACTTCTCCAGGCAGAATGATATACTTCTATCATGATCCGGAGCGGTTTTGGAAGTATGTCAGACCAGTGAAGAAACTGACATAGAAAGAGAAAAAATACAAATATATTAATTAAATCCAAAAAATAAGTAAAATTACAAAAATATGAAAAAAATATCGGAATATATTCCTAAAGGTTTTGCTTGGGAGAATGATATCATTGATGATAGAATTAAAATTTATATCTATTAGAAGGTACATTCAGAACAAGGAGGAAACTATGGGAAAACTATTAAAAAGAGGGGCCGTATTTGCACTGGCGGGGGTATTGACGGTGTCGGCGGGCTTTCCGGCTTTTGCACAGGCAGAACCAGCTGATTCCGTGATGGAAGGACAAACGGGAGTGAAACAGTTTATGGATTGCTTTCTGCCTATGCCGGTTATGGATCCGGACGGGTTGTCGGCTGACTGCTGGGGTGCAGCTGAAGTAGGACCCCGTGACCGGCATAATGGTTTGGAGGATGATGATATGTCCGATTATTCCTATTGGGACGGGGGCATTATCAAAGATGAAGTATCCGGGAAGTATTATATGTTTGCCAGCCGCTGGGATCAGCGTGGCGGTCATGAAGGTGAAAATGGATATCCTGGATGGAGAGGATCGGAAGCCATCTATGCAGTCAGTGACAATTTATATGGGCCATATGAAGATAAGGGACTGATCTGGCCGGATTATCATGATGGAGCAGGTCACAATGTATATCCTTTTGTGTTAAGCAGTCATGATCCCCTCTATGAAGAGGGATATCGGTATGGCATCGTTTTGGGTGATCCATGGGACGTGCAGGGTACCGTACACATTTCCAAAACACTTGAGAACGGAGGAGAATGGACGCATCTGGAGCAGATGAACTGTGACGGGAGTTTTACAATGACCAACATCAGCATCATTGTGAGACCGGACGGCAGATATGAGGCAATCAGCAGAAATGGAGACATCGCCACCTCAGATTCCCTAAATGGACCCTGGCATGTGGAACGCAACGGTTTGTGGTGGAATCTTCCGGGAATGGATACTGCAGAGGATGATATGGAAGATCCGGTGATGTGGTATTCAGATGGGATGTATCACTGCCTTGTAAATAAGTGGAATGCAAAACAGGCATATTATATGACATCATATGACGGGATTAACAATTGGACCCTGCATGAAGGTGCTGCATATACGCCATATCAGAATTTCCTGAGCTATGAAGACGGTACGGAAAATAACTGGACGAAGCTGGAACGTCCAAATGTATATATAGAAGGCGGTGAATTAAAGGCAATGCTGCTTTCTGTTATAAATGTAGAAAAAACAAATGACAGGGCAGATGACCAGAATGGAAGTAAAATCATTGTCACCCCATTTGATGGAGCAGCATTGAAAGAATTTGCAGACAGCCGTTTTGCTGGGAATCTTCCGGCAGGAGATACGAATTCCCAGACGTGGCAAAATGAAAGATATGGGAATTATGGAGGCCAGTCCTATTTTCAGGTACAGAGGGATTCTGGTGTTGAAGGACTGGGAGAATCCGGTAACTCAGGCTGGTGGTGGCCGGACTGGGAGTATGACTGCAAGATTGGATTTCTAAAATATGATCTTTCCCAGTATGATGCGTCAATTACAGAGAAATAAATAGAAAGTGCCAGCTTGACATTAACCTTTCTGGGAAAAAAAGCGGGAGGCGCAGAGACGGACAGTGTGCGCATTGTGCTGGCTGACCCTGACTGGCAGGAGGGCACCGGAAAAGGAGAGGACACTGGAGAGGATGACCTTGCCGCACTGAACTTTCCAAAACTGTATTACGATGTGGAAGACCTTGAGAATACTTCCGTTGTATCCGAGACATTTCCCACCAACGAAGGATTGAAGACTGTGCAGGCTGATGTGACAAAGCTGGTCAGGGAGTATAAAGAAAACAATCCGGATGAACAATACATCAGTTTTGCTTTAAATGAAACGGAATCAGGTAATCGTCTTCTGTTTGGAAGCAAAGAGGCGGGAGAAGGTTATGGAGCAAGGCTGGTTGTAAATTTCAAAGAAGAAACATCAGTACAGGATGGATCTTTGAAACTGGCGGTTAGCATGGCGGAAAAACTTGAGCAGGAACAATCAGAGAGCCAGTGCTACACAGCAGAGACATGGACGGCAGTGCAGACAGCTCTTGATGAAGCAAGAGCACTACTGAATAATCCACAGGTTACACAAAACGAAGTAGATGATGCCTTTCTGAAACTCATGACAGCCTTTAATCTTCTGGAAAGCAATGTACAGCGGGCTGGCTTAAAGGCAGCAATTGACGGGACCAAAGCAATTCTGGCTGAGAGTGAGGCACTGGCACAGTATACGCAGGAAAGTGTACAGGCAGTGAGAGATGCTTTATTCTACGCAGAGAGTGTATATGCCCAAAGCAGCGCAGACCAGACAACAGTCAACGCCGCAGCAACAAGGCTGATGACTGCGGTGAATAGTCTTCTCATTCAGGAAGAGGATACCAGACTGGATATTCTGATCCGGACAGCAGAGGAACTGATTAAGAACAAAGAGCAATATACCGATACTAGTATAACAGCACTGGAGACAGCACTGGAAGCAGCAAAAGCTGCGGCGGATAACCCACAGGCTGCACCGGAAGAATTAGATCAGGCATATGGTGATCTGGCGGCAGCCATGGCATCGCTGGTAAGAAAAGCGGACAAATCAGAACTGAAGAATGCCCTGGAGAAAGCCGGCGAGATTCTGGAGAATTCAGCAGATTATCTGGCAGATACCATCGCAGGTCTGGAAGCAGTCACAGAGAAAGCTCAAAAAGTCTATGATGACCAGTCGGCAGATGCATCCGCGGCAGGCGGAGTTTTAAAAGAACTGGTGGCAGAGATTCTGAAAGCCCGCCTGATGGGAGATGTATACTTAGATGGAACCGTGAATGCCGCTGATTCGGCAGAGGTACTCAAGTTTGCGGCAGAGTTTAAGGAGCTGACCCAGGAGCAGCACAAGGCGGCAGATGTGAACGGAGACGGAGTGGCTGACAGCAGCGATGCAGGATTGATTCTTCAGTATGCAGCAGAAAAGATCAAGGGATTCTGAAAAATCCTGTCCTATCAATAGATTGCAAAAATTGCAATAATTAAGTCCAAAAAGCCGGACGTATAAAGTTGATTTCTTTATATGTCCGGCTTTTTCTTATATGAAATTATCTTAATTTACAAATACAATGACAAAAGCAAACAGGGTGATCAAAACAGGCAGTATCCGTGTGGTATTGTCAGCTAAGGTGACGCGGTGTCCGGAGCCGGATTTTCTATTTCCAATTCTGGCAAAGAGCTTAAAGCAGCAGCACCCAATTATCGTACCCAGTGTATTTGCAATCAAATCATTAATATCCGTTGCTCTGTATAAAGTGAATAACTGGCTGATCTCAATGATAAGTGAAAGTCCAAAACCGATCAGCGCTGCTTTTTTTATCGGTTCATAAGACCTGGATATGAATGGACACAGAAATCCCAATGGCATAAAACATATAATATTCAGAATGAATTCTAAGCTGAATCCGTTCACGAAAGGTATGAAACTAAGATTAGGATGAAATAAGGATTCTCCCAGCTTTGTCAATCGGTTGAATTCGCTTATTGTCGGAATTCCAACGACATTCGTGAGGACAATACACAGATAATAATACAATAGAATGGAACTGATTGTAATTCTGATCTTTGGGAGCTGTTTATCTCTTTTAAATAAATAAATTAATAATAATCCCGTCACCGCTAGTCCCAATAAGTATATGGGGCTTATACACAGCATATCCATAATTGCTTCCATTAAACTCAGTTGCGTAACCATAATACACACACTCTCTTTCCTTTTTTCTTTATTCTACAGTATGAATATTAAAATAAAGTTTATAAAAAGTGAGAATTTCTGAATATTTTCTTACAATTTTCATTTCCAGCAGGGAAGCAGATCAGACGATCAGTAATACGAGTATTCCCAAAACGATCCGATACCAGCCAAATACTTTAAAATCGTGCTTTTCTTTTTTTATTCCAGTTTTCGATCACAATAAATGCGATTCCGTAGAAGATTAAGGCGGCTGCGATGACCATGGGCGTATGCAGATGGGCATCGATATAATCGTCAAACAGGATGGTGACTACCGCACCTGGAATACAGGCGGCGGCGACTTTAAACCACATGGAAAAAGTATCTTTTTTTATCACCGGCTTCTTTTTGTCTTTGAATTGAAACGTGAACATTTTATTCCAGAATACCAGTACAACAGCTAATATGGCGCCCAGCTGTATGACGACGAAAAACATTTCTTTAAAGGATTCACTCATGTTCAGGGAGATGAATTCATCCACCAGGAGCATATGTCCGGTACTGCTCACAGGCAGCCACTCTGTGATACCCTCTACAATACCAAGAAAAATAATTTTTAGTACTTCTAGTAAATCCAGTGTCATTATTTAATATCCTCCTTTTGAAAATAGATGTATGTTTGTTTTGAAAACCCGATTGTTCCGATTACATAATGGTTCATTTTGTATTACTCCTTTCTGCTACAATATATTTTACCATCCAAAGCTGACAGGGGTCTTTATTAGATCTTACTTTTTTATTACTTTAAGAAATGTGATCTATATACGTAATCGGACGTCATTGACAGATTAAGGCAAAAATGTTAAAATAATGTTGCAGAGCGTAATAAATACGTAATAACTGCGAAAAAATTTGTAATGAAAGAGAGGTATGCGATTATTATGAAAAGACGTATGCTGAAAATTGCAGGCCTTCTTGCCACCGGTGTAATGGCATTTGGTGGAATGAGTCTTGTATCAATGGCTGCGAATACTGGAACTCCCCTTGTAGGTTTAGCTGTACACGTAGAAAATGTACAGACAGACACTACGAAAGAGAAAGAAGCAGTTCCCTATGACAAGATGGTTATCGCTGATTTAGAACAAAAAGAAGGCGTAAAACCGGAGGAACAGTATGTGAACATCCGTAAATCTGCAAATGTAGAAGATGGGGAAGTTCTGGGAAAACTCTATAATCACAGAGCAGGTGAAATTGTAAAAGAAGAAGGCGACTGGTATTTGATTAAGTCGGGCTCTGTAAAAGGCTATGTGAAGAAAGATCTCGTAGTGAGCGGTGACAAAGCAGCTGAACTGGCCAGGAAATATGGCTGGGAAGTGGCGGTAATTAATGCAGAGGTATTAAATGTACGTTCAGAGGCTAATGAAGATGCTGAAGTTGTTGATACAGTTATGGAATCTGAAGCATACTCAGTTGTCTCAGATGCGGGAGACTGGGTAAAAGTACAAATGAGTGACGGACGCGAAGGCTATGTTGCGAAGCAGTATGTTACCTGTGAAGTTAGATTTGATGAGGCAGAATCACTGGAAGAGGAGCAGGCCAGACTAGATGGTGAATGGCAGGCATATCAGAAGGCTCAGGAAGAAGCAAGGAAAGCAGCAGAAGAAGCAGCCAAAAAAGAGCAGGAGAAGATACCTGTTACACAGCCGGAAGTTGTGAAGCCAGAGACAACTGTACCTGAGACAGAAGCGCCAGAGACAAATGTACCGGCAACAGAAACTCCTGAAACAGCTGAAACGAATATCCCGGCAACAGAAACTACAGAAACAGCTGCGACAGAAGCAATAGAGACTGAAACACAGGAGACAACTGTACCAGAGACAATTGCGCCAGAGACAACTGTACCGGAAACAGAAGCGCCAGAAACAACTGCACCTGAGACAGAAGCGCCAGAGACAAATGCACCTGTGACGGAAGCACCGGAAACTGCTGAAACGGAAGCACCGGCGACCGAAACACCAGCGACAAACACTCCGGAAACAGAAGTGCCAGACAACTCTTCTTCAGAATCATCTAATTCTGGACTGGGAACCAGTATTGCGAACTATGCACTCCAGTTTGTAGGGAACCCATACGTTTGGGGTGGAACGAGTTTGACAAATGGTGCGGATTGTTCAGGATTTGTACAATCTGTAATGGCAAACTTTGGTATCTATCTTGCACGTGTGGCTGAAGATCAGGCTGCCGGCGGTACGTCAGTATCCCCAGGCAGTGAACAGGCAGGCGATCTGGTATTCTATGTTGATGAAAGTGGATATATTTATCATGTGGCCCTTTGCATCGGCGGAGGCCAGGTGGTTCATGCAAGTAATCCCACAAGCGGAATTATCGTATCTGGCATGTATTTTGATACTGTATATGCAATAAAGAGATACATATAAGAACAATAGCAGAAGGAAGGCATCATACTAGTTTCGGTATGATGCCTTTTTAGAGCGACGGTGTATTGACCAATGAAGAAACAGCCGGTCTGGGATATTGAACCATGCCAGACCGATAGGTGTTATCATTTAATATCCTCCGTTTGGAAATAAATGAATGTGGCAGCAAACCCCAGGATTGACACCAGGGCGATGATACTGACAGAAGTCCAAACAGGGTAACCGGTGCCGGACAGACTTCCCTGCATAAGAAATAGGATGGCTGTCCAGGGATATAATGCACCAAGATCCTGATTTGATAAAGCAGCATTGCCCATGATGACGGCAGATGATATGATCAATGGAACAACCAGGCTTTTTGTTTTCTCGGCAAGAAATGTAAATGGTGTTATGGTTAAAAACATTAACATTGTACCGATCAGCATTTTTCCCAGATAAGTCAGGGCGATATGGAAATGAAATTCAGCCATACCAAACACAAAATGATACAGGAGCGCCAAAAGATAAGTAGAACCCCAGGAGAAAAAGGACAGAACGATCATCCAAACAAACAAAATGCAGAACTTACTGGTTAAAAATGAAGCTCTTGAAACCGGTATTGGTAATATATTTTTCAAAGTCTTCTCTGTATATTCCCGGCTGAACAGGTAGGAGGCTATAATAATATAAACCAACAGGTTCATAAGAATTATTGTATAGAGCATCAGACTGTCATATATATGCGCCAGAGTAATGATTTTTTCAGGGTGTTCAAAATAAGTTTGCAGACATTCCAGAAGCAGCATAGCCGGTGCTGCCAGGGCACCAAGAATACTGATTAAAATCATTTTTGACCGTTTCAGCTTTAATAATTCACAGTAAATCAGATCAGCCAATTCCGCCACCTCCAATCAAATTTGAAAAATAATCTTCTAGTTTTTCTTCACTAATGTTGATTTTTGTTACCTGTAAGCTATTTTCCACTAGTAAAATCAAGGGTGCACAGTACTTGTAGTAACCACTAAAATATGCTGCTTTTAAAAACATAGCAATAACAATCAAAATATGTGTCGTAAAAGTGTCGTAAAAGTGTCGTAAAATAATAACAACCAAAAGGAATCTTAATGATAAATACAAGTGTCTTTAGATAAATATACAATACCTATGTGTATTTATCTAAGGGCATTTTTATTAGAAGATCAAAAGAAAAGGTAAGTTTCAGTTTATCGCTAAGACTTGGAAATACAATAAAGTAAGCACAAATCCATTATTCAAATATGGATGAATGTTTTGGAGCGGTGAGGGAAATTATACTGTCCGCGGAAGAAATGTGAGGTTCAAGGCTTTGCAGTATCAATATCCGTAATTATGTATTGAAATTGTGAAATTATGAAAATAATGCACTATATATAAAAATAGTCATGTTGTTGCCGCCAGAATGGGAGGCTATAATAAAAATATCTATAATAATTGTATTATGATTAAATCAATATCAAATAGAAAGAAACTAATTACACCATGTAGTACAAGAGGGGGAAAAAGTGTATTAGCAAAAGATGACTATGAATAGTCAAAAAGGAGGCGCAAGGGAGAATGAAAAGAAAGAAAATCTTAGCATTGTTTATCGTGGGGGTACTTACTTCCGGAGTGATTCCCATGAATTATGTGAGGGCGGAAAATATTAATGCTGTGGCAGGAGCAGAAGGATATCAAATAGTTTTAGATTTTGAAAATGGACAGATGGGAAAATGGATTGGAATAGAGTCGGATGATATGGAAATTGTGGGAGAAGGGGATAACCATGTTTTGAAGATCAATGCATCAGGAGAAAACCAATATGTTTTAAATCAGGATACGCTTCCTTTTCGAGATGGAACAATCCGATTCCGGTTTAAATCGCTAACGGAACCAGCAGTAGATGCTAAATTCGGTTTTACGTTCAGACATGAAGGAAGTAATCAGGATGCGCCGACCTTTATGCAGACCCCGGTAAAGGGAAAATGGAACCTCTATCAGCCAGGGCATGACTCATCACAGGAATCAGGAGTGTCATTAAATGTAAATGAGTATAACGACATTGAAATAACAATCCGTGAAAATCATTATATACTGAAGATTAATGGTGAAGTTGCAAACGATTCCCAAAAGGACGGATTCAATACTGCCCCTGGGTATTGTGGATTTAAGTTTACGGATGGAAACCTGAATGCAAGGGAATTTTATATTGATGATTTTGAGGTGGAAGGTGTTGAG
>NZ_JAWYAJ010000327.1:6879-16562 GCF_034124845.1 Robinsoniella sp. | reverse complement strand
GCTTAATTGCACATGATTCCAAGAAAAAACTTATGCAGAATTTTTGTATCGCCTATCGGGGGATTTTAGTAAAAAATGACTTATACGCAACAGGAACCACCGGAAGGCTGATTGAGGAGGTTACCTCTTTAAATATCCATAAATATCTGGCGGGACATCTGGGCGGAGAGCAGCAGATGGGCGCACAGATTGAAAATAACCAGATTGATCTGGTAATCTTTTTAAGAGACCCATTGTCTCCTAAAAAACATGAGCCTGATGTAAAAAATATTTTTCGCTTATGTGACACCCATAACATCCCTCTTGCAACGAATCTTGCAACTGCGGAACTATTGATTAAATCTTTAGACAGAGGAGATTTAGAGTGGCGTGAAATGTACAAGTAATAAACAATTAACCCCAAGAGAATTACGGCATCAGAAGCAGAACAGGCAAACTATGAAATCCGTAATCACATTTTGTGTTTTACTGGTTGTTTTACTTGTAATACTGGGCTTTTTAGCATATTTCTTTCTTATAAAAGGCCAGAAGGATGCTGAACTGGTGATGCCTTTTGACCGTAACCAGGTAACACTTGGATTACAGCGGGAAGAGGCTCAGACAACAAATTATGCAGCACCGTTTACACAGGATCTGTGCGTTACCGGTACGGACGTACCCCTGGAGGGTCTTAATTTAACTTCCAAAGGTGCCGGATTGTTTGACCTGACCAATCATAAAGTCATGTATTCCAAAGACATCCATAAACGTCTTTATCCAGCCAGCCTGACCAAAATTATGACAGCACTCGTTGCTTTGAAATACGGGAACCTGGATGATGTAATAACCGTTGATGAAAGTGCTCTTGATATTGATCCGGAATCCTCCGTCTGTTATCTGCAGATAGGGGATAAATACACCTTAAGACAGCTTCTCTACGGCCTTATGATCGCATCTGGAAATGATGCCAGTGTGGCAATTGCAGAACACGTCGGAGGAAGTGTGGAAGAGTTTGTGCAGATGATGAATCAGGAAGCCTATGACATCGGTGCTACCAATACGCATTTTACCAATCCCCACGGATTACAGGACGAGGAACATTATACTACGATTTATGATGTATATCTCATGTTCCAGGAAGCACTGAAATACGACGATTTCTGCGATATTATCAACCAGAAGAGTTACGTTGCCAAGTTTAAGCTGGCAGATGACACAGAAGTAGAACGTGTATGGGATGCTACCAACCATTACTTTATGAAACTGGCACAGGCACCGGAAGGAGTCACTGTATTCGGAGGAAAAACAGGTACTACAGATGAAGCCGGCGCATGTCTTGCACTGATGAGTAAAGACCCATATGGAAACCCATTTATTTCAATAATTATGGGAGCAGAGACCAAAGATCAACTATATATTGAAATGAATGATTTATTGTCTAAAATAAACAAATAGATGTTGTAATTTCTAAACTTATGCAGTATAATTGTACATATAAAATCGTGCATGAAGAAGCTGAAGGAGGAGATTACAATGATACAGATAATCGCAGGCCAAAAAGGAAAAGGCAAGACAAAGTTATTACTCGACAAGGTGAATGCCGAAATCAAGTCCGTACATGGTAATATTGTCTATTTAGACAAAAGTGCTAAGCATATGTATGAATTAAACAACAAAGTACGTTTAATTAATACAGCGGAGTATTCCATCACGAATTGTGATGAATTTGTAGGATTTATTTATGGGATTATTTCTCAGGATAACGATTTAGAACAAATGTATTTAGATAGTTTCTTAAAGATTGCAAAATTGGAAAATGATGATATTACAGAGACTCTTAAAAAATTAGAACGTATTGGAGATAATTACGACATCACGTTTGTGCTGAGTGTATCTGTGGATGCTGATGAATTGCCTGAAAATGCAAAGTCAAAAGTTATCGCTTCCCTGTAATACATAGAACGAATATAAGGCTGGGTCCTTTTTTGGATACCCAGCCTTTTTTGCGGCATGTAACGATTAATCTCTGCCCATCTGACCGATGCGGCCGTAGATACTAATCATATATAATCCCGCAAGCCCAACCAGAGCATAAACAATTCTTGAAATCCAGCTCATGTTGCCGAATAAAAAGGCTACGAGGTCGAATTTGAAGAATCCGATTAATCCCCAATTGATTGCGCCAATGACCACAAGTGTCAATGAAGTATAATCTAACCATTTAGAATTCATTTGCTTTTTACCTCCTTATAGTGGTTATTTTCTATTTTTTCCATTTTACTAAATTTTATACAAAAATCTAGGTTGTCCAATCGAAATGAACGTGGTAAAATGTTCGGGAAGGGAGGCTACAATGTTGCCTATTAAGAAAAAAAGTAAAAAAATTACGAAAATGAAGCGTTTTCCTTTATTTAATATCGGTACTTTGATGTTTGGAATCGTTTTTGTATATATGATCATCTGTATGGTGATGTATCTGACCAGTACCCATGTAACTGCCTATGAAGTAACAGCAGGTCCGCTGTCAGGAAACTACAGATTCAGCGCTCTTGCATTAAAAGCCGAAAGAATTGTAACAGCCGAGCAAGCCGGCAATATTAATTATTATGCCCGGGAAGGTTCAAAAGTAGGCGCCGGAAACAGCGTTTATTCCATTGGCGGGGCAATTCAGACAACCACGCCTGCCACAACTTTGGCTACAACCGAGTCTGCGCAACAATCAGAAGCCGCAACTACTGCAGATGGACAAACAGAGTCATCATCCGGCACTGAGACTTCAGAAGCAGCCCCGGCACCGGCAGAAACAGAATCAGTTGATTATCTGGACAGTAAAAGCTTATCGAAAGTACGCAGCAATATGGCAAACTTTTCTACCGGGTTTGACGAAATGTCCTTTCAGAATGTTTACAACTTTAAGGCAGATACCGAAAGTACGGTATTAGAGCTGGCAAATGAAAAAGCGTTGTCTGACCTTGAGAATTCTAACGGTCAGCTATCCGTTCTGGGAAGCCTCTATCAGGCTCCCCAGGAAGGCATCGTAGTATATGCGGTAGATGGTTATGAGAATCTGACAGCAGAAGATATAAAACCCGAATCTTTTGATCAAAAAAACTATCATAAGCAGAATCTCCGCCTGAATAAATCCGTAAAAACCGGAGATGCCGTATACAAACTGGTAACTGACGAAAACTGGTCTCTGATTATTCCCCTGGACAAAAAACTGTTGACGGAACTTTCCGATAACACCACAGTCCGCTTCCGGTTTCTGAAAGATGGTACTGCCTTTAATGCCGATTTTTCCATCTTACAAAATGGTGATAACTCCTACGGAAAGCTGGACATCAGTAATTCTGTCATTCGTTATGCGGGAGAACGTTTTGTAGATATCGAACTGGTATTAAACAGAGAGACCGGACTTAAGATACCGAAAAGTGCGATTGCAGAAAAACAGTTCTTTAAAATCCCAAAAGAATTTGTGACAGAAAATGAAGAAAACGATAATGAAGTAAGTATTCTGAAAGAAAGCGTGGGGAAAGACGGAAAAACCGTAACGAAATACATAACTGCAACGGTTTATGAAAAAACAGATAAAGAATATTATGTAGGCACAACGCTTTTCAAAGTAGGCGACTATATATTGAAGAAAGATTCTTCTAAAAAATATCAGGTATCCGGAACCGGAAGTCTGCAGGGCGTTTATAATATCAACAAAGGTTACGCCGTTTTCAGGGAAATCAAGATTATTGATGAGAATGAGGAATATTGTATTGTAGAAGCAGGTTCGTCATATGGTCTTTCTCAATATGACCGTATTGTACTGAATGCAGATACCGTAAATGATGAAGATATCGTTTATTAAAAAACTAAAAAACCATATAGAAGTGTAAGTGTATGGACTGTTCGTACAGCGTTTTACTAGCAGGAGCATTATCAGAAAGATATTGTCAAGAAACAGGAGGAATCAATGATGTTAAAAGAAAATTTATATGATGTACAAAAACGGGTAGAGGCAGCATGCCAAAGAGCAGGGCGGGACGCCAGGGAAGTTACTTTAATTGCAGTGAGTAAAACAAAACCCGTTTCCATGATCGAAGAAATCATGGACGAGGGAGTCATTGATTTTGGCGAAAACAAGCCACAGGAACTGAGGGATAAGTACGAAGTACTTCCCAAGAATCTGAAATGGCACATGATTGGACACCTCCAGAGAAACAAAGTAAAATATATTATCGATAAAGCCTGCATGATTCATTCCGTAGACAGCTTGCGGCTGGCGGAAACCATCCAGCAGGAGGCCATGAAACTGGATCTTATCATGCCGGTGCTGATTGAGGTAAATATTTCCAGAGAAGATTCGAAATTTGGCGTCTCCCCGGAAGAAACGGAAGAATTGGTGCGTCAGGCGGCGAAACTCCCTAATCTCAAGGTGGAAGGTCTGATGACTATTGCACCTTTTGTCGAAAAAGCTGAACGAAACAGGGTATATTTTTCAAATTTAAGAAAATTATATGTTGACATAAAAAGCAAAAACATTGATAATGTTAATATGTGCAATTTGAGTATGGGCATGACTGGTGACTACGAAATTGCCATTGAGGAAGGTGCAACTCTGGTACGCGTTGGGACAGGCATCTTTGGTGAAAGAAATTACGTGAAATGATAAAACGATAGGAAGATAGGAGATTTATAATGAGTGTTTTGGATAAGTTCTTAAATGCAATGAAGTTAAATGACGACGATTACGACGATGATGATTTTTTAGATGATGAAATCGACGATTATGAGGAAGAACGTCCGAAAAAGCGTTTCTTTAATAAAATAGAAGAAGAAGACTATGATGACTATGACGATTATGATAACAGGTCCGCTCAGGTTCCAAAAATGAAGAGTCAAAATAAAGGGACGCAGAAGGTGAAACCTGTTCATCAGCAGCAAAGCACAAGCAGTAAAGTATCCCCTATGCGTCCCAGAAAGACAGGGATTGGTATGGAGGTATGTGTAATTAAACCAAGAAGCATGGAAGATGCAAGAGAAATCACGGAGACACTTCTTGCAAGCTGCACAGTAGTATTAAATATGGAAGGATTAGATCTGGATATTGCCCAGAGAATCATAGACTTTGCTTCTGGCTCCTGTTATGCGATCAATGGAAATCTACAGAAGATTAGCAATTACATTTTCATTATAACTCCATCGGGTGTAGATGTATCCGGTGATTTTCAGGAAATTTTAAGCGGAGCATTTGACGTACCTTCTATTCACACAAATTATTAGGTTTCATTATGAATAAAGAAGAAGAATTATTTCAAAAGCGGCTGGTAGACCTGGCTGACCGGGCTTTATCAAAAGGGATCACACTGTACAGTGATTTTATGAATCTGAATGAACTGAATATTTTTCATAGTTCCGTCCAAAAGTTTTCCTATATTAACTGGAAAACTTTTGGTGGTTATGAACTCGCAGAGCGTCAGATGGCAGCCTTTATTCCTGATGCTTTTTCTTTGTGTCCGGATGATGAAATACCGGATCAATTCCCCATAGCGTGCATACAAATTGCACCTTTAAACCAGAAATTCGCAGATGTGCTGAGCCACAGGGATTATTTAGGCGCCATATTAAATCTTGGAATAGAACGTAGTAAAATAGGAGACATTCTGGTGACAGATCAGTCTGCCTATCTTTTTTGTTGTAAAGGAATGTCTGAATTTATATGCAAAGAACTGACACGTATTAAGCATACGGTTATATCCTGTAAGCCGGTTCCCTTTTCAGAATTGGATTACAGTCCAAAAACAGAAATCATTAAGGGATCAGTAGCTTCCATTCGTTTGGACGCCCTTCTGGCGCTTGCTTTTAAAACTTCCAGAAGCAGTCTTGTATCTTTAATTGAAGCCGGTAAAATCTTTGTTAATGGTAAAATGATTACCTCCAATGGCTACACGTTAAAAGAAGGCGACATAATATCAGCCAGAGGATACGGTCGTTTCCGTTATGCCAGCGAACTGTCACAGTCAAAAAAAGGGCGAACCTTTGTTGAAATCGAAAAATATATTTAGGAGAAACCATCTTATGAAATATACAGCAGAACATAAAAGCCTTCCGGTACATAAAGAAGGAAAAGAAATTTATCAGATACACTTTGAACACGACTTTGAAAAATTAGGATGTTATTTAACGAAACTGGATATAAAAACAAGAAAACTCTGTATCGTAACGGATTCCAATGTTGGCGGGCTTTACACTGCTGCCGTTACTTCCGTATTGGAAAAAGTTTGCGCTTCCGTTACGGTCTTCACCTTTCCGGCCGGTGAAGAAAACAAGACACTGGACACCGTTCGTAATTTATATGAACATCTTATTTTAGAACATTTTGACCGGAAAGACATGCTGGTTGCCTTAGGCGGCGGTGTAGTGGGCGATCTCACCGGATACGCAGCCGCAACCTATCTGCGGGGTATTTCCTTTATTCAGGTTCCCACTTCACTTTTAGCACAGGTGGACAGCAGTATCGGCGGTAAAACCGGAGTGGATTTTGACCGTTATAAAAATATGGTGGGTGCTTTCCATCAGCCTAAAATGGTATACATGAATATGTCCGCTTTAAAAACCCTGCCAGATGAGCAGTTCTACTGCGGAATGGGTGAAATTCTAAAACATGGCTTAATCAAAGATGCCGGATACTACGAATGGGTCATAGAACGAATGAGCGAGATCACCGAACGGGAGAGCCAGATACTTCAGGATATGGTAGAAATCAGCTGTAAGATCAAACGCCAGGTGGTAGAGCAGGATCCCTATGAAAAAGGGGACCGTGCATTGTTAAATTTCGGGCATACCATCGGACATGCCATAGAAAAACTGAAGAATTTTGAATTGCTCCATGGCCAGTGCGTAGCCCTGGGTTATGTTGCTGCAGCTTATATTTCCTGGAAGAGGGAACTGATCAGTACCGAAGAATTTTTTGAAATCCGGGATATGAATGTGGGATTTGATCTTCCGGTATCTTTTTCCGGTCTGGATTCCAAAGAAGTTCTAAACGCAACGAAACTGGATAAAAAGATGGAGGCCGGACAGATCAAGTTTATATTATTAAAAGGAATTGGCAAAGCTTATATTGACAAAACAGTAACCGATGAAGAAATATTGGCTGCAATTGACTTTTTAAATGCAGAAATAGAGGATGAAAATGAATAAAAATAACAAAAAATTAATATGCTGGGTAGTGGGCATTATCGCATTCGCTTTATTATTGATACTGGATCAATTCACTAAATATCTGGCTGTATCCAATCTTGCCGGACAGGATCCTATCGTACTGATTCCAGGTGTCTTTGAATTGCAGTATCTGGAGAACCGGGGAGCTGCATTTGGCATGTTTCAAAACCAGCGATGGCTGTTTCTGATCATGGCTGTGATTATTTTAGCTTTTATCGGCTACTGTTTTCAGAAATTTCCGGTCGATAAGCATTATCTGTGGCTTCGCATTACCGGCGTTCTCCTTGGCGCAGGTGCAGTTGGTAATATGATCGATCGTGTTGTAAATGGGTTTGTAGTTGACTTTTTCTACTTTTCCCTCATTGACTTCCCGATCTTTAATGTAGCGGACTGTTATGTGGTTGTCTCCCTGATTCTGCTGATCATCCTGATCTTTTTCTATTATAAAGAAGAAGACTTTGCCTGTCTCTCCCTTCGGCATAAAACTGCATCAAAAGAGGAGAACTAGATGGAAAGCATATATTTTACTGTATCCGAAGAAGATAATGGGGTTCGGATTGATAAATATCTGTCAGTTCATATGGTAGAGAAGTCACGCTCTTATCTTCAGAAGCTGCTGAAATCAGAAGATGTGAAAGTGAATGAAAAAACGGTTAAGGCAAATTATAAGGTTGCTTCCGGCGATGTAATCAGCGTTTCCGTACCGGAACCGGAAGAAGTAAATATCCAGCCGGAAGACATTCCTCTGGACATTTTATACGAAGATGAAGACCTAATCGTGGTAAATAAACCAAAAGACATGGTTGTACATCCTAGTGCGGGACATTACAGTCATACCCTGGTAAATGCCCTGATGTTTCATTGCCGCAATGAATTATCCGGAATCAATGGCGTTATGCGCCCCGGCATCGTACACCGCATTGACAGAAACACCACCGGCTCCCTGCTGGTATGCAAAAATGACTTTACACACAATCATATTGCAGAACAGTTAAAAGAACATTCTATTAACCGGAGATACCGGGCAATCGTTCACGGAGTTCTCAAAGAAGATGACGGCGTAGTGGATGCGCCCATTGGCAGGCACCCCACAGACCGGAAAAAAATGGCGGTAAACTATAAAAACGGAAAGTCAGCCGTCACCCATTACCACGTGTGCCAGCGCTTCTCCAATTTCACCTATATTGAATGCCAGCTGGAAACAGGCCGTACCCATCAGATTCGTGTCCATATGAAAAGCATTGGACATCCCATTTTGGGGGACGATGTATACGGTCCGGCAAAGTGTCCATACCATCTGGAAGGTCAGGCACTCCATGCCATGATCCTGGGATTTATACATCCAAGAAAAAATAGTTATATGGAATTTACGGCACCTCTGCCGGAGTATTTTATAAATTTACTGAAAAAATTATATTAATTAAGTGAAATTAGTATACATTGTACCAAAATTGTTTTATAATAGAAACATAAAGCAAACGTAGAAAGGATGTGTTTTGTATGGCTTGTAAATCAATTATAACAATCGGAAGAGAATTTGGCAGTGGCGGTAAAGAAATTGGTATGAAGCTGGCAGACTCCTTAGGCATCAAGTGCTACGATAAGGAACTTCTGGACAGAGCAGCGAAAGACAGCGGCATCTGTCAGGAATTATTTGAAAATCATGATGAGAAACCAACAAACAGTTTCTTATATTCACTGGTTATGGATACCTATTCCATGGGATATTCATCAGCAGCATTCTCAGATATGCCAATAAACCACAAAGTATTTTTGGCACAGTTCAATGCTATTAAAGATATCGCCAAAGAAGGTCCATGTGTAATCGTCGGCCGTTGCGCAGACTATGCACTAGCAGACTTCCCGGATTGTATCAACGTCTTTATTCATGCAAGTATGGATCAAAAAGTTAACCGAATTGCTAAAAAATATGATCTGACAAATGCAAAAGCAAAAGATATGATTATCAAAACAGATAAAAAACGTGCCAGCTATTACAATTACTTCTCCAGTAAAAAGTGGGGCGAAGCAACGGGTTATCATCTTTGCATAGACAGCGGTTTTCTTGGTATTGACGGCACTGTTGAAGAGCTATTAAGCTTCGTCAAAATCAAAGAAAGCAGAGCGTAATCAGAAAGGGCACCACGTAAGATGAAATTTGTAATTCAAAGAGTGACAAATGCCTGCGTAAAAGTTGATTCCCAGGTCATTGGATCCATCGAAAAAGGTTTCCTTGTCCTGATTGGCATCAGCCAGACAGACAGCCGGCAAACAGCGGATGCACTGGTAAAGAAAATGACGGGGCTTCGCATTTTTGAAGACGAAAACGGCAAGACTAATTTGTCTTTAAAGGATGTAGGTGGAAGCCTGCTGCTGATTTCACAATTTACGCTATACGCAAACTGTAAGAAGGGCAACCGCCCGAGTTTCATAGAAGCCGGAGAACCAAAGATGGCAGAAGAGTTGTATGAATACATCATTGCAGAATG
>NZ_JAWYAJ010000327.1:0-6869 GCF_034124845.1 Robinsoniella sp. | reverse complement strand
AAAAGGAAGTTTTGGAGCCGACATGAAAGTTGAGTTATGTAATGATGGACCATTTACGATCGTCTTAGAATCCTGACTTCAAAGCTGTAGGAATGCCCGAAGTTTACATAACTATATTACGTAAACTTCGGGCTTCCTTTTACATTTTAATAAGTCAAATCTTATTATCTGCCTACGACTGGTCGGAATACGAGTCACAGGCACTCAGTGCCGGTCAGGCAGAACCGGCACTGAATGAAAGAGAAGCACTGGAAAGGTTTCAGAATTCTATGCAAAAACGATACCCATTATCGCCATGACTGCAAATACATTTGCCAAAGACGTAGACATGGCATTACAATCCGGTATGAATTATCATCTGGCTAAACCGCCAGACATACCACAACTGATGAATAATTTGAACAAATGGCTGTAAACAATATGAATAGCATACATTTAGGAGGTTTCAATTGAAAAAAAACACAAATACAGGAAGCGTAAAAATTATCCCGCTGGGAGGCTTTGATAAAATAGGTATGAATATTACCGCATTTGAATACGAGGACAGTATTATCGTCGTAGACTGCGGAATTTCATTTCCGGATGAAGAAATGCTTGGCATTGACAAAGTAATTCCGGATGTCACTTATCTGATCGAAAATAAGGCTAAAGTAAAGGGATTTGTTATTACTCATGGTCATGAAGATCATATTGGGGCTCTGCCATATATCCTGCCCCAGATCAATATACCGATTTATGCAACCCAGCTTACAATGGGATTGATCGAACATAAGCTGGAAGAGGCGCATTTAATGAAAAACACCCGCCGCAAAGTGGTAAAACACGGCGGCATTATCACTCTGGGATCATTCCGGGTTGAATTTATCAAAACGAATCACAGCATTGCCGATGCCAGCGCACTGGCAATCTATTCACCCGCAGGTATCATTGTGCATACGGGTGACTTTAAGATCGACTATACACCGTTATTTGGAGATGCCATTGACCTGCAGCGTTTGGGTGCCTTGGGTAAAAAAGGCGTGCTGGCACTGATGTGTGACAGTACCAACGCTTTGCGCCCGGGCTTTACCCCATCTGAGATTAAGGTTGCAAAAACATTCGACACGCTGTTTGAGGAAAATAAGTCACACCGTATCTTCGTTGCTACCTTTGCTTCCAATATCGACAGGGTGCAGCAGATTATTAACACGGCATATAAATTTGGACGAAAAGTAATCCTGCAGGGGCGCAGTATGCTCAACGTAATTCGGATTGCCTCAGACCTGGGCTATGTGAAAATTCCAAAGAATACTCTAATCGATATCGATCTTATGAAAAACTATCCCGATGAAAAACTGGTTTTAATCACAACCGGAAGCCAGGGAGAATCCATGGCGGCTCTGTCCCGTATGGCGGATTCCACGCATAAAAAAGTGTCGGTAAAACCCGGGGATGCGATTATTTTAAGTTCAACGCCAATCCCCGGAAATGAAAAGGCCGTTTCGAAAATTATAAATGAATTATCCATGAAGGGTGCCAATGTAATCTTCCAGGATACCCATGTATCAGGACATGCCTGCCAGGAAGAAATCAAACTGATCTATTCCCTTGTTCACCCGAAATATGCGGTGCCAATGCATGGGGAATACCGCTACCGGGCAGCCCAGGCAAATCTGGCACAAGCACTTGGCATTCCAAAAGAAAACACATTTCTGATTGAATGCGGAAACGTGCTGGCACTTTCCGAAGAAAAGGCCTCTGTCATCGGAAAGGTTCCAGCCAGAGGCATCATGGTAGACGGATTAGGCATTGGTGATGTGGGGAATATTGTCATGCACGACAGACAGAGCTTGTCTGAAAATGGCATTATGGTGGTTACCGTTACACTGGAAAAAGACACCAACCAGGTTCTGGCCGGACCGGATATCATCTCCAGAGGATTTGTATATGTACGGGAATCCGAGGAATTAATGTCCCAGCTGCGCAGCCTTGCCGCTGATACACTGGAACGCTGTAACAAGAAGAAAATAACGGACTGGGGAAAGATTAAGTCAGCACTCCGGGATGATCTTGGAGATTTCCTGTGGAAAAAAATAAAAAGATCACCGATGATACTTCCAATCATAATGGAAGTATAAACATTAGAGCGTGTTTGAAAATTGCTTTCTGGCTGCTGTGCATCACACTTTGTGGGAGATTTGTCCCGGGTGAAGGGCGCGCAGCGGGCTACGTAATCTGAATTCGGGGCAGATATGTATCTTTATGGATATACAGATGCCGGTAATGGCTTGTTTTATGATTCCTAATCATATTCAATCTTATAAATGAAAATGATTATCTAAAAAAGGGAGCAATCCGCTGTATGAACCACAAGCGGAATGCTCCCTTTTTAGTAGTGTTTTTCATGCTGTTATCTCAGATCATCACAATAGGCTTATTCTGTCTTTTTCTTCTTCATGGACAGCAGTTTATCCAGATAAATGGATTTCATCTGTTTGCTTGCCAGCATCTGCTTCACCGGCGGAAGTTTTAAAATAGTTCCGAAAACAGCTGCCATCGCCCTATGGTTTGCAAAGGCGTGATTATCGAAAATCAGATTCTGAAGGGTTCCTTTTTCGATTGCCTGCAGTACAAACCGATGGGTACTGTTTACCGGGGTAATAATCTGTACCGCCCGGCGTTTCATTTCAATGGCTTTTGTGGGGCAGTTACCGGCACACACACCGCAGCCCAGGCAAATATCCGTATCAATGACCGCATTCTTGTCCTCCATCTTTATTGCCAGAATAGGACAAACCTTCGCACACTTGCCGCAGGAGATACATTTATCTTTGGCTATCTCAGGGATATAATTTGTAGTTGCCACAGGCTGCATGGGGCTGAACTTCCTTGCCGCCTGTAAGGCCTCACAGCAGCATCCACAGCAATTACAGATAAACATTGGATCTTCCCTTACATTTTCACCGATCTGTACCAGATTGGACGCATAAGAGCGTTCCAGCGCATCGTATGCCTCTTCTTTTGAGATCAGCCTGGCATGTCCGCCGTGCTCTGCAAGGGAACGTGCCACATTTCCGAAAGTCAGACACACATCCCAGGGAGCTTCAATTTCACAGGGATGCCCCGCATGGTACATCTTGTGCCTGCAGTAGCAGGTGCCAAGCCCGATGTATTTTGCCTCTTCCACAATATGGCTTGCCCGCTCATGATCCAGAATATGGAGTGTATTTTCTGTAGACAAAACCGGTTCCTGTACAAATACCCGTCCAAGTCTGGTTTCAGTAGCATAGAAGAGGTCTTTTACAAAATCCTCCTCCATATTCATGTACTGATAATACAGTTCGCTTAAATATTTCTGATCAATATCCCCTCTGGTCCTCATCAGGGCAAATTCAAAAAACCCAGCCATAGGCGGCGGCATTACAAATTTTCGCTGTCCATTGTGAAAAGAATCTACCAGCAAGGCTTTCTCACAAAGGTGATCCAGCACTTTTTCTGCTTTTA
Organism: Robinsoniella sp.; assembly: GCF_034124845.1. Lineage (NCBI taxonomy): Bacteria > Bacillati > Bacillota > Clostridia > Lachnospirales > Lachnospiraceae > Robinsoniella > Robinsoniella sp. The sequence goes on along the minus strand of NZ_JAWYAJ010000327.1, from coordinate 3,386 downwards.
ATTCGGTCGTCCCCCAGATCTGTGCCGCCTTTTTAGCCGTAAAAGGCCGCACCGGCAGCAGTGAGATCCATTTTGCTTCTTTTTCCGAATACAAAACCTCCAGGATCTTATAGAGTGTTTGGGAAGCAGGAGCACCCTGCGTAAACCAGTTTATACGTTCCTCCAGATTTTTATAGGCTTCTTTTGAAGTAATATGTCCCATTTTTCCACGCTTTCTCAGTATATTACACCTGTTTCATTTCTTATTGCAATAGAAGTATTTTAAAATAAATTATTTCTATTGTCAAACTACTTCCGGGACATTTTTTTATTTATTTAAATGTACACTTACTTCCCACACCCTATGGATATACATAGTAACTGTATCTGCCTATTCAAAGTTCTGTCTGCCAGAGCGTATTCTAAAATTGCTTTCCGACAGCTGTGCGTCGTAGTTTGTGGGAGATTAGTTCCAAATTATGGGCACATAGCGGGCTATCTAACCTGAATTTGGAACTAATATGCCGCAAAGTGGTACAAGTGGCAGGAATGAATTACGGCACAGTCTGGTCAGTGGTTACGGTCTCTGAGGCATGGTAAATGAAGCCAGAGCCTGATTTAAATAATCATTAAAAGGCTTCATTTTATGGAAGATATCCACGGACAGATCTAAAAATCCATCCACATCTTCAAACTGTGCATCACAGATGGCATATTCCAGATCCCAGGATTTATGCTTCAGGAATTCAGCAAGGGGATGGTCCTTGTCATAACCCCTGGGCACATTCTTCAGCTTTTCCCCAAGTACTTGGAAATTCTCCTGAAAATCCCTGCTGTTAATTATACCCATAAATGCTTCGCCGTGACCTGTCAGATAATCCCGCACCATAGTGGTGGCATCCGGGAACTGCGTGGCGAAGACGCCTCCGCCAAGTATAGATTCCCCTGGCTTGATACAGATAAAATACCCCGCCGGAATGGGAAGACGCCCCGCCGATGAAATATGTGCCCGGAAAGAGGGGTTGTAAGGAGATTTATTCTTACTGAATCGGGTATCCCGGTTTAAACGGAAGACCAGGTCTTTTGCACTTAGCCACGCCACTGATTCGTCATATGCCGAAATCCTAACGATCATTTCCCCGATCAGACTTTCAAATTCTCCTTTTGCTTCCTGGTACAGTTTTTTATTTTCCTGCATCCACTCAAATGAATTATGCTCCTGCAGCAGTGTTAAAAACTCTAAAATCACCTTATTGTTCATTCTTATCCTCCTTGATCATTGCACAAAATATGCCTTTTTAATCGTTACACTTAATTAGACAGCTCGATCAGCCGGTTGTGACATCTTTTTTTTATTATTTGAATAATCCTATGGTTTTTATTTCTAATAAAGCTGTATTCTATTTCATTTACTATTTACAATACCCGCTGCAACGTTGTATGCTTATAGGGTATATGAGAATTAGAAATGAAAATAGAAACTTTAAAGACAAGGACAGATTAATAAGATTATGAATGACTTGGAAAACAAACAACAGCGCTTTCTAAATGCCTGTCAAAAGATTCGATATGGCAGCAAAAACTTCAACGGCATCGGGACACTGTCAGAAAAGACACTCCATGCTGTGTTAAAAGAATACTATGAACCTCGAATAGAACACCAGGAGGTACGGGTGGAGTCTTATGTGGCAGATATTAAGTCGGAACGGGAGATTATTGAAATACAAACCCAGAATTTTAACAAGCTTAGGAAAAAGCTGGAGGTATTTACCAAGGTCTGTGACGTGCGTATCGTATATCCAATCGCCAGCACCAAATGGCTTCTGTGGATCGATAAGACGACAGGAGAGGTGTCACAGCCTAGAAAAAGCCCCAGACGCGGCAGTTATTATGACATCTTCCATGAGTTGTACAAAATAAAGGAACTTCTTAAAAATCCCAGAATTAAGCTGACCATTGCCATGATCGAGATCGAAGAGTACCGCTATCTGGACGGATGGAGCAGAGATAAGAAGAAGGGATCTACACGTTGTGAACGGATACCCATTGGTTTAACGGATGAAATCTTTATAGACAGTCCAAAAGATTACCACAAACTACTTCCCCCTGGACTAAAATCCGATTTTACATCCAAAGACTTTAAATCTGCTTCTAAGCTGTCTCTTTCCAAAGCACAGCTGGCATTAAATGTACTGTATTACTTAGAAGTTGTTCAAAGAACGGGAAAAGCGGGAAAATTGTACACCTACTCTACGGAGCGTTGATTGCAAAAATTTGCCCAGTGGCATATGCTGATTACAGGAGGTGAATATAATGGATTGTAATAAAGTGGGTCTGCTGATATTGGAACTGAGAAAAGAAAAGAACATGACACAAAAGGAAATTGCAGATGCTATGAATATCAGTGACAAGACCATCTCCAAGTGGGAGAGAGGGCTTGGATGTCCCGATGTTTCACTGCTTAGTGAATTGTCCCATATATTAGGCGTTAACATTGAAAAAATATTACAGGGCGATTTAGACCCGAATCATACAGATGGAGGAAATATGAAAAGAGTAAAGTTCTATATGTGCCCGACTTGCGGAAATGTTCTGACCAGCACGGCTAAAGCAGAGCTTTCCTGCTGCGGACGAAAATTGGAGCCCCTGGAAGTAAAAGCAGCAGATGAGCACCACATAATAACGGCAGCAGACATAGATGATGAATCTTATATCACTCTGGATCATCCCATGACCAGAGAACACTATCTGACCTTTGCCGCCTATGTCACCTGTGACCGGCTTCAGTTAATCAAATTATACCCGGAACAAAATGCCGAACTTCGCATTCCAAAAATCAGAAGCGGAAAATTTTATATCTGCTGCAGCAATCATGGATTGTTTGCCTTATAGTGCATTATATTCTTTTTGACATGTATTCGACCACATTTTACGAGGCAAAATTTTCAAATTGAATTGCAGCAAGATGCAATCAACGGAATAATATTGTTGATTGCATCTTTTTACATAAACTCGATCTCTATTTTTTCCGAAGGCTGACCTCTCATTTCACTATAGATGATATCGCAGTAATCAATATTTCCCTTATGGTCCAGATTATCCGTAATCATTGATAAGATCTCCAGGCTTTCCTTTCGGAACTCCTGCTTTACCGTGGGCAGCACCTGCAAAAATGTCTTTTTATGTATCACACGGCCTTTTACAATATAGAACAGTTTTCTTCCAGCGTCTGTTTCCAGATTCAGCATCACATGGCTTTTCATCCAGTTCTCATAAGAATCCAGACCCTTTTTCAGATATTGCAGATACTGGATTAAATCCCGGTAGAAGGCTGCTGTTTCATATTTTTCAGCCTGTGCCGCTTTACTCATTGTCTTTTGTGCTTGTCTTAAAAACTGTTCCCGTAC
>NZ_JAWYAJ010000326.1:0-4155 GCF_034124845.1 Robinsoniella sp. | reverse complement strand
GTTGAAGATGATGTGGAAATAAATAAGCTGTTGACAGATTTTTTGAATAAAAATGGTTATGATGTGTTTTGTCAATATAATGGACTTCATGTGTTGGATTACTTACTTGAGAATAAAATAGACTTGCTTCTGATGGATATTATGCTTCCTTATCGGAGTGGAGATATTATGGATGGAGCAGTGGACAGCACAGACTCCGCTGAGGTACTTCAATATGCGGCAGAGATCATCGTGTCATTTAGTCAGATGCATAGTCCCGGCAACTGATCAAACAATCCCCTTGCATTTTGTATAACAGGCGCTACAATAAAATCTTCGTAATTCCCGGGTTGGGATTACGGGGATTTTTTATGGAAATTTTAAATTAATCTTGACTTTCACGGTACGTGATAGTGTATGATAAAATCAAAGAATAGAACAAAGATATTCGCCGGCAGATTTTTGTATACTATTTCTTAATTATTTCCAGGAGTTGATTACGATGAGAACGATAAGCCAGATTGCAAAATTAACAGGTGTCAGTATACGCACGTTGCAGTATTATGACGAAATTGGACTACTAAAGCCCAGTGAAGTAACATTATCCGGTTACCGGTTATATGATGACGAAGCATTAGAGCGGTTGCAGCAAATTTTATTTTTCAAAGAAATGGATTTCAAATTAAGAGAAATCAAAGAATTTGTGGAAGAACCGGGGTTTGATAAAATCGAAGCTTATAAGAAACAAAAGAAATTACTCTGTTTGAAACGCAGCAGGCTGGACAAACTGATAGAACTTTTGGAGAAACTGGAGAAAGGGGAACAGTGTATGAGTTTTAAAGAATTCGATTTGAGTGAATATATTGGAGCATTAGAGCAGTTCAAAAAAGAAAAGACGGAAGAGGCTATTAAATACTGGGGAAGTGTGGATAAGTTTAATGAATTTATCCAAAAAGTGAAAGATGACCAGGAAACCTTAGCCCCGATCGCGATTAAACAATTTGGCAGTGTTGAAAAATACACGGAGGCCATGAAATACAATCTGGAGCATTTTCAAGAATTAATGGAGCAGATAGAAGATATCGGCGGGCAGAAAGATGATATACTGAAAAAAAATGAAGATCTGCATGTGAAACTGACCTTAGATTTGTCAAAGGATCCCACTTCAGATGAAATCCAGGATATCATTCATGAGTTGATGGATCTCTCAGAAGAGACGGGTATCGATGTAGATATGGGCGAAGGATACTGGGACATGGTGATTGATATCTATACCGGTGAAACAGGCAGAAAAGTCATGGATGAGAAGTACGGTGAGGGTGCTTCTGAATTTATGGCAAAGGCACTGCATTATTATATTCATAAACAGGAATTATAATCTCAACAGAGGGGCTGTGCTTTCGGGCATATCCCCTTTATTCAATTCAGTCCCGCATATGGTAACAACTTACACAGAGAACAATCTATACAATGGCTTCCGTAATCTGTTATAATAAGGTTAATTTCAGATTTATTTTTACAATAGAGGAGGATTTGAGATCAATATGGAATTTCATAAAATATATAGACCGTTGACCGCAACTCCTTTTAAGAAGGACGAGACGTATATGGAAATAGAGCCCTGTGAAGCGCTTAAACCCTATATCAGGTGCTTTTGGGGGACATCCGGTCCCGTTATCCGATCCCAATGCCGGGAGTCTGTGAGCAGCGTTGTGACGCCGGATACCTGTATGGATATTATGTTTGATATTGATTATACCAACAACAGGATCAGCAATGATTTCGCAGGGATTAATATCAGTTCTTTTCAGATTCATTCAATGCCTGGGGAAGAAAGGCAGATTTCTTCCTTTGCAATCCGTTTTTACGCCTGGGCAGTGATTTTGTTCTCCGGGGAATCCATGAGGGATGCCAAAGACCTGTATTGTGATGTGGGATACTATTTTCCAAAGTTAAAGAAATTACTGGAAGATAGGCTGTTTACCATGGACAGTCTCATGGAACGAAAAGCAATTGCCGAAAAGTATCTCATGGAAAATTTTCATCCGGAGCGCATGAACCATGTTGTTTCGGATGCACTGTATGAGATTTTTCGAAATAAAGGAAATATAAGGACCTTACAGCTTGCCAGGGAAGTGCATATCAGTACCAGGCAGTTAGAAAGGCTGTTTAAAGAGAACATCGGTATTTCTCCAAAACAACTCTCTTCCGTAATCCGCTATCAATATTTGTGGAATGATATTGTGGGAAGTACAAGGTTTGATGTACTAGATGCTGTGATAAAATATCAGTATACGGATCAGGCTCATTTACTCCATGATTTTAAACGTTTCCACTCGATGTCCATTCAGGAGGCAAAGGAGTTGGCATTTAAAAATGTCGCTTTTTTACAAGATCCCAGTCGGGCATGAAAGTATAATGAATAGTGGAAAGCGGTTTAATCTTATTGTTATGTAATTACGAAATATGAAGACTAATTGTATGGAGACTAAAAATATGGAGGCTAGTGATATGAAGGTTCATGATATGGAGGTTCATGATATGAAGGCTAATGATATGAAGGCTAATAATATGAAACCTAATGATGTAGGGACTAATGAAATGGAAGCTAATGATATGAAGGCTAATAATATGAAGCCTAATGATGTAGGGACTAATGATATGGAAGCTAATGAAATGGAAGCTAATGATATGGAAGCTAATGATATGAAGGTTAATGATATGGAAGCTGATGATCTGGAAGCTAATGATAAGGCTAATAATAGGAAGCATGTAGATCAGAGACACATTGAAGTCTGGATACATAGAAATGCCAGGGAACTGGAACTGGCGAAATGGAATTATTATTTTGCAAATGGAAGCAAAGAGGATGTGGTAAATGCTTTGATGCATTATCAGAATGCAGATGGCGGTTTCGGAAATGGGATTGACCCGGATAACTGGAATTACAATTCTATTCCATATGGACTATATTATGTTTTGGAAGTAATGGATGAAATCGAGTTTTACGATATGCAGCATCCCATATATGCCGGAATTAAAAAGTATCTGGATTGTCACAGTAATTTTCCGGAAGGATGGATCTTTACGGTTCCTACAAATGGGGATTATCCACATGCCAGCTTTTATAATTATGATGAAGCATATAATAGTATAGAAAGCAGGGGGATTCACCTGCGCTTTTGTGCCTTTATTCTTGAGCACTATCCGGAGTCCATACTTTATCCATCTGTTTTAGATTTGATCAAAACCATGATGGATAGATTAAAGGACGATCATCTGGGGGATATGGGACCAAGCGGATATATTTCATTAATTAATGCTATGAAACGTGTAAATTTAGAAGGATATGATTATGACCGGTTAGAAAAAGAGCTGATAGAAATCGTAAACAAGTCGATTCAGAGAGATCCGGCACAGTGGCCATCCTATGGTTACCGGCCATCTGATTATATAAAATCAAAGGACAGTATCTTTTACCCAGGCAACGAGGATCTTGTGGAAACAGAATTGGATTTCCTTGCGGATACCCTGCCGGAACATGATGTATGGCCGATTTCCTGGTGCTGGTTTGAAAACTATGAAAAATATCCTAAGGAATTTGTTATCAGTGAGAATTGGGCGAAAGCCTATAAAGCAATTGAAAAAACAAACTTCTTAAAAAGATTTGGCAGATTGGATCCGCAATCGGAAAAGATGGAACAGCTATAAAAATAACGAACTGATTGATTGTCTAAATGATAGGTGGAAAGGTCGTGTATGCATAAATTGGAACCTTGCAGTACAAAATATACAGGAGCATATTTATGCAAATATTATGAAAGGCTGATACCGTCTGTCATCATGAGCCGGTATCCAAGTACAGCAATACTTGTACGAAGTATAAATGAGAACACGAATTATAGATTTCCACACACATTTAGGTGATATTTTTCATGAGAATAAGAATATAAGTTTCAAATCACCGCAGCATTTACCAAAATATAAAGACCCATTCAAAGAACTGGGGGAGAACGGTTATCAGGCGCCGCTTATTGCAGACGATCCCGATGCCCTTAATACACTGATTGATGCCGGACAGTACCGGATCTGGGAAAAAGGGGGCTTACAATCTATCCGTGAGGTGATTACATCGAACCAGATGGATTATATGGTTTCCCTGCCGATTCTTCCCAA
>NZ_JAWYAJ010000325.1:0-3961 GCF_034124845.1 Robinsoniella sp. | reverse complement strand
ATGTGATTACCTCACCAAATATTAATTTGCCAAAAATCATACCCCAGATCAGGGTGACCGGTTTATTTGCAAATGCGACAGTCAGCGGGATACGCTTTAAGATCTGCTGCCAGATAAACGCATATACAAACATAATCAGCAATACCAGTCCATAGTAACCGCAAAATTCCAGGGATAGAAATTTCTGATTCGCCGCCATCTTTGATGCCACTCCGCTTAGAGAACTAAAAAGCAGACTAATATGCAGCACTGTAAATAACTTTATATAAAACCATCTGTTTTTTGTCTTTTCTGCCATATCATTCTTCCACTTCTATCGTGATTTTGGACAGTACTTCTTCTAACCGCTCCCTGCATGCCTGCAGCGTATCACCCTTTATAATAATCTGGCCGATTCTGTCTCTGCCATTGTTATACTGGTTCACGTGATCCCCTTCCCTGATATTAAAAGACAAGTCAATAATATCCTCAGAAGGCCCGTTTTCATTTACCAGCTTCGTAACCTTACCGGTCTTAGAAGAAATTAAAATCTTTGAAAGATTTGGTACCGGACGCAGCATGGAAGCGCGGATAAACAACGCCCGGACATCCAGTCCCATTGCCAGCATGGCAATCACTTCATAATAATGTATTCCATAGTAGATACTCACTAATTCCGGCAGGCAGGTAGCCCCTGCTCTTGCTGTGATTTCAATCATATAGACTTTGCCTTCCTTTAATATGAGATCGCAGTTAACGGGACAGTTATCAAATCCCAGTGCCCGGACTGCCTTTAAAACTTCCCTGGAAATCTGTGGCGACAGCTGGTCAATATGCTCCAGAGGTACCGAATGTCCCACCGGTGTGGGCGTAAATCCCTGATATGCATCGATTCCGTTGGGAAGCATAAAAACAAGTTCTCCGTCCTGAAGCATTGCCTCCGTACCGAATATTGTTCCTTCAATAAATTCTTCCACCAGGCAGTAGTCCTTCCCGGTTGCTTCCATTGTCTTGCTGTAATTGGAAATGGCTTCCTCTTTGGTATTGCTTCTGAATATTCCTCTGCTGCCCATCAGGTCCACAGCTTTCACAATCACTGGAAATGTCAGCTCCTGCAATGCCTTTTCCAGATCCTCCTGATTTTTCACAAGGCGGAATCTGGCGGTGCTTACGCCTTCTCTCTCAAAAGCTTTTTTCATTTCCCATTTATTCGTAGAACAGCATGCCGCTTCATAGGACGGTCCCTTAAGTCCCATCTTCTCACATACGTATCCTATTGCCGGCACTCCGGTATCCAGACAGCAAGTGGTAATTCCATCTATCTGAAGCTTTCTTGCATATTCCAATACCTGCTCCGGCTTTGAAATATCGGCATAGCAGAATTCATCCGCCTCTGCAAATCCCGGAAAATCACCCGGTATGCTGGCTGTAATGGTATGAAATCCCAGTTTTTTTGCCGCCCTGATTAACGGCACCTGAGAATAGCTTGCACCTAATATCATTAATTTTTTCATATTCTTTTCCTCGGTATTCTGTTGTATTTCTACGCTCTAATTCTGGTTGATACCCGGCGCTAATATACCTGCAATCTCCTGCATCTGTGTTAAGTCCCCGGTTTTCATGATGTAAAATCCGAACCTGCTTCCGCTGTCAACTACTTCGTGGGAACCAATTTCCCCGATCTCGCTGGTAAACACTATATTCTCCGGGAATTTTTCTTTAATATTTCTGTATTTCTCCATATCCCCGGCTCCAAAAATAAACTGGATTCTGGCAAAATGGTGAAGCGGCTCTTTTAAAATCTCCGGTCTTTCACCCAAAGCAGTCTGTATGACCATTTTCAGATAATCCTGTCCGGTGGAAAGCGGTACCAGATGGGAGCCAATGCAGTCTCCGCCCATTCTTGACCCAATTTCAATGATTTTCACTTCCTGCCTGCTGTTAATGCGGAATTCGGAGTGGGATGCCCCATTTCGGATTTCAAGGGCATTCAGAGCCATTCCAAGTTCATGGAATACCCGGGCTTCCATTTTAGGGGACAAGCCGGAAGGTTCCATATGACCCGTCTCGATGAAATGAGGTGCCCCGGTGGTATACTTTCTGGTAATGGCCAGAAAGGTATGCTGCCCGTTATAACTGATTCCCTCACAGCTGAATTCTTCTCCGTCAATGTACTCTTCTAATATTGCCTTTTTCTCAAAAGAATTAGAAATGGCAGCCTCAACCGCCACGTCTAACTCTTCTTCCTTGAATACCTTGGTAATCGCCCTGCTTCCGGAACGGTCCGTGGGTTTGACAATAAGAGGAAATGTCATGTTCCGGGGCAGTTCTATTTTCCTTGTCTCATCCACTACCGTAAACAGCGGCGCAGAAATATCATTTCTTACAAATGCACTGCGCATCTCAAATTTATTGGTGGAATACAAAATACAGTTGTCGCTGTTTGTGCACAGTCCAAGCCTGACTGCCAGATACTGTACCGTAATATTCGCAAGATCCGAACCGATACTGGCTACCGCATCCGGCTTGATCTTTTTGCATTCCTTTAAAATTTCTTCTTTTTCCACAATACTAACCGGATAGAAATAATCTGCGGTCTGTTCTCCCACAGCGCCTTCCTTCCAGGCAAATACATGAGTCTGGTAACCCATCTCTCTGGCTTTTAATATCAGCGGATTCTGAAAATCGTTTGCTCCGATAATGACAATTTTTTTCATACTAACCTTTCCTTAAAGCGTGACTTCAATTACATAAACCGGTTTGGCAGACTGTACCCATACAACAAAATCGGGACCAGGAAGCTTCTGTTATGAGGCTTCCGAATCCCGTTTTCCTGCTGGAGCATGCTTGATATACCCGCTCCTGTAATCCAAACTTTAAATAAGAAAATCCTTCAGTCGTTTACTGCGAGACGGATGACGCAGCTTACGAAGGGCTTTCGCTTCTATCTGCCTGATACGCTCTCTGGTAACATTGAATTCTTTGCCGACTTCTTCTAAGGTCCTTGCTCTTCCGTCTTCCAGACCAAAGCGCAGCTTCACCACCTGGCGTTCTCTGTCCGTAAGGGACTCCAAAGCAGTGCCAAGCTCTTCCCGCAGCATGGAGAAAGCTGCAGAATCTGCCGGTGAAAGGGCAGAATCGTCTTCGATAAAGTCACCTAAATGACTATCGTCTTCTTCACCAATGGGTGTATCAAGAGATACCGGATCCCTGGAAATCTTCAGTACTTCCCTTACTCTTCCAACGGGGACATTCAGTCTCTCAGCCACTTCTTCAGCGGTTGGTTCTCTTCCTAATTCCTGCAGTAAGGTTCTGGTCATACGAAGGGTTTTATTAATGGTTTCTACCATATGTACCGGAACACGAATGGTTCTTCCGGTATCCGCAATACCACGTGTAATCGCCTGACGGATCCACCAGGTAGCATAAGTACTGAATTTATATCCCTTGGTATAATCGAACTTGTCCACAGCCTTCATAAGCCCCATATTCCCCTCCTGAATCAGATCCAGGAAAGGCATACCGCGGCCAACATATTTTTTAGCAATACTGACTACCAGACGCAGGTTTGCCTCTGTCAGTGATTTTTTAGCTTCTTCATCGCCATTTTCCACACGTTTTGCCAGTTCCACTTCTTCTTCTGTACTAAGCAGAGGCACATTACCGATTTCTTTCAGATACATACGTACCGGATCTTCTGTGCTGACTCCTTCCAGGACATCAACATCATCAATAATTTCAACTTCCTCTTCTTCACCTAAAAGCAGGTCATCATCGCTTTCCAGCAATAATTCTTCTACTTCTTCATCTGCAGAACCATGTAATACATCAATATTGCTCTTTTCCAAGAATTCCAATATTGCGTCCATCTTGTCTTCACTGAGTTCAATTCCTGCAAAAGCATCGTTGATTTCTTTGTACTCAATCATGTTCTTCTTGCTTTTTGCCTTATCAATAAGTCCTTTTAATGCTTTTGAAAATT
>NZ_JAWYAJ010000324.1:11561-22755 GCF_034124845.1 Robinsoniella sp. | reverse complement strand
GGATATTTAAAGCTGACATTTTTAAATTCCACCTCGCCTGGTGTGGCAGTATGCAAGTCATGAATGGGACCGTCCTTAATGGCTGGGTCCGTTTCTAAGACTTCTTTGATACGGTTTGCCGATACGCTGGCACGAGGGATCAGTATCAGTACCATAACCAGCATCATAAACGCCATAAGCAATTGAATGGCATAGGATGAAAACACCATCATATCCGAAAACAGGGTGAGCCGGGCACCTGCCGCTGCGTTAGAGATCAAAACTGCTCCAATCCAGTATACCGATAAGGTCAGACCATTCATAATAATCTCCACAGACGGCATCAGCGCAGCCATCAGGCGGTTTGAGAATATGTTTGTATTGGCAAATGCCTGGTTGGTTTTTTCAAACTTATCTTCCTGATATCCCTCTGCATTATATGCACGGACAACCCGCAGTCCTGTGAGATTTTCTCTGGAAACCCGGCTTAAATCATCCGTCTGCTTTTGAAGCAGTTTGAATTTCGGAATCGCAATAGCGATCATCACTACAGATACAATAATAAGCGCTGCTACCGCAATGCCAGTTGCAAAGGACCACTGCCAGCTTTTTCCTGTGATTTTCACAATCGCCCAAACCGCCAGGATCGGAGATTTTATAAGGATTTGCAATCCTATTACCACGAGCATCTGAACTTGGGTAATATCGTTCGTAGTTCTCGTGATTAAGCTGGATATGGAAAAGTTGTTGATCTCCTGCATTGTGAAAGACTGTACCTTATGAAACAGGTTTGTCCGCAGTCTGGAGGAGAGATTGGTTGCAATACGTGCGGCTAGCCCTGCAATCAGGACCGATACCACAACACTTCCCAGCGTTATGAGCAGCATCCTGCCGCCCGCTAGTAAAATTTCATTCATTTGGCTGCCGGGAGTCTGGACAATCTCTGTGATTTTTCCCATAAATTCCGGAAGAGTCAGATCAAGCCACACTTGAAAGACAATCAGCCCGAGGCTTATGACCGTAAGCCCCCATTCTTTTGCAGTTAGGTTTTTCAGTATTTTTAACAAATTAATTCCTCCTTTAATAAAAATAGAGCCAACGAAGTATTTATATACTTCATTGGCTCTGCGTCTTATGCGTCTGGCTCTGTGAGAACGGTTACTTTTAAGTTTGTAATATCAATCAGCGTTTCCTGTTTGCATTTTGGACAAAACAGCGGGAACTTTATAAGTACTGTATCATAACGTGCCTTTAATCTGGTTTTATTTTTACAGACCGGGCAATGAATCCAGTTATCTCGTATCAATACGATCACCACCTATCTCTTTTTTATTTATATTGCCAGCCAATCTGGCAATCTCATTTCGAATGCCTTCTTCATATATCTCAGCGTAAACGATTAAAGCCTCCCGCTGTTCATCCGTTATTTTCTTCATCACATCCGCTTCCACTTCACATAAACGGCCCACAATTTTCTCTGCATATTCCGCACCGCTTTCGCTTAGCTTTACCTGCTTATTTCTACGGTCAGTTTTCATTTCCACCAGTTCCACATATCCATGCTTCAAAAAAGATTTAATAATCATATTTACGCTTTGCTTGGTAAACTGACTTTGTTCACAAATCAGCTTTTGTGTGCATTCTTCCGGATTATCATAGATAATCCCCAAAACAGTTAAACTCATAGAAGTTAATCCTACTGCTCTTGCATATTCATCAAATAATCTGCTTAGGGATTGGTATTTTTCTGATAATCTATTTTCTGTCATCCTGTTTTCTAATTGAACCACAATTATTCCTCCATTCTATTTTTCATATTAGTCCAAATCTATTACTATCATCTCTTTTGACTAATATACTACGTGGTAATCTATTTGTCAATAAATAATATATGAAATATTTATAAACACAGCCGCCACCAAAAATATATAGATCTGATCCATTGTTCTTCATCCTACGAGAATCTGAATCCGTTAAACTTTTTAAGATACGCATTAATTTGCGCTGGGTGCACTAAAAAAAGACCCACAGCTTTGAGCTGTAAGTCTTACTGGATATTTTCGTTTTTTAGTTCATGGTTTCCTTCTTCCCAGGATCTTTGCCAATAATATCATTTTGATGAATATATAAGCTTTTAGAATTCAGTATCCCCTCTATCTGTTTCTCAATTAATGCTTCCAAATGTTTTAAGCGGACATCTGGCAGATCGTATTTGCCATCCCTTTGAAATTTAAAGCCCTTTAGATTTATTAGATCTGCTCTAATTTCCGGAGTTAGCATGGCATTTGCAGCCAGGTTAAAATCTGCACCAATTCTAGGACCCTTCATTTTTAGATATTCGCTGATATTTTCAAACTCTTCTTCTTCCGCATATGGAAGCAGGGCCTGATTATGATCAAAAACAGGTGCCATACGTATGATTTCTTGTGTATCATTATCTATTAATACACCATGGTTTCCGAGATGTCTGTCATCATTAATGATTAACGCATCTAATACAACCATTCTTCTAAAGTCATCCATACAGCCAATGCTGTCGTAGAATTTAATCAAATCATCACTCTGTGGATGTGAGCGAATCAGTTTATAAACCGGTATAAACCCTTCTTTTTCCGATGTAAAAAGCTGACACTTTGATACAATTTTGTTCCGATAGGTTGCCATCTTATATGCAACATTATTTTTACAGATAATATTTGCAATCTGAGCTGCATAAAACTCACTGTAAGGTTCTTTACCGGCATTTCGTGCTCCGGTACTTCCACCTTTAACAAGATTTATATTATCTTCTTCTCTTATCCAACATTTAGCAAATGCTCCTTCTGTTGTAAACTCCGGAGAAGTTGTGGAAAATTGCTCTCCATATAATCCACCTTCGAATGCAATATGAGAGATTAATTCATTAAATGGATTTCTATACAAAGACACTTCATTCCAGCACTTATTGCTATCAACCGGTTTAACCCAAAAGGTATCATTCAAATTTAGCGCATATGATACACGAATGTATCCTTCCAGATTGTCACATCCACATTCATGTAATAGTTTCTCTATATGTTTTCTGTGTTTCGGTGCTCTTCTATGCTCTAACCAATCCTGTATATTTTCGAATCCTACTGGCTTATTCTCTTCAAAGTACTTTGTTTCCTCCAATATTACTTCTCCCAGCATTCCATACCTTGTTTCGAATTGCAATATTGGAGTGTCTTTATTTAGTAAAAGAAATTGATTATCAATAAACATTTGAATTCCCCCCTCCCATAATTTCTTAATTGATTCTATCATAGCACATCAGATTCCGTATTTCCAGAATAATTCTTTTCAGACTGCTTTCTCTGATTGATGTTAACCCCGATCTTATTCACTTCATGGATCAGATCACTTTCTTTCGACCTTAATTTAAACTGGTCATACTCTTTCTGACAAATTCTTTTTTTATTAATCTATCGTTTCAAATATAGAATCTGGTATACTATTTGCGCTGAGCTCCATTTCCCTGATTAAATAAGCATATTCAAGAAATAGTTTATCGCGAAGTGCATAAAAAGTTAATACATCTTATTGTGAAATTATTGCAGCTAACATATCTAATGTCATCATTTCATTTTTTAAAGCTGATTCTACTTGATCAGATGCATACAGGCTTAAATACAAAGCTAATTCTTTTTGTATAATTCCAATAGGACTTTCTCTACAAATTTACGATAATTAGAAGCCCCAGTAACGCAAGTATTCCAATGGTTCCGATACTTGCTAATATATTTAGCACTTTGTTGGTTTTCCCCTTTAGCAATTTATAAAAGCCAATATAGATCAAGCATCCGATTACACCGCCAAGTGTATTTCCTATAAAATCTGTAATATCTGATGCACCGATTGCAAATATAAATTGTATGAGTTCCAGCCCAAAACTGGTCAGCGCCGCGGGAATTATTTTTTTCCAGAAAGGCCAGTTTCCTTTCAACATACCAATATACAGCCCAAAAGGAATAAAAATCAGTACATTATTGAATATTTCATCAAAATCCATTTTGCCGTTAATGATTACGGATCCGGCAAAAGGTATGAGATTGATGCTCCTCAGCTGTGGCATGTTATTTATTGAAAACTGCATTTTAAACAATATGATCCAGGCTAATACAATTACATAAATCACAAATAACACAGAGGTCAGTTTCTTTTGACCCCTTTCCCTGTTGTGATCCCCCAACTTCTTTTTCTCCATTTTTGATCCTCCTTACTCTTTTTAAATAATTCCTGATTTTATAAAATCTCTGATAAAATTCATTTTCCCTTATCATCGTATACTTTCTTTCTCAAAAACGCAAGGTGAAATATAGCAACAGGGGATAAGAGACAACGAAAATAAGATATGCCCGCATGTGAAGCGTACATAAGACGTGCAGATACCAGGATTTAATTTTCAAACAGGGTCTGATGTGATATAATAATATCAACTAAAAGTTTACGTAATGGATGTATTAACCGGAACTATACCTGTCATACAAAGGGAGGAGGTATGTACAATGTTAGCAGCTTTTATGGGTCAAATCGGCATATTTTTAACTATACTTTTCAATATCTTGAAATTAGGTTTATATGTTCTTGCAATTTTGGCATTGATTAAATATTTAAGGACAAAATAACCTGCAAAAAGGGGGAAACCGTACCTGTACCGTTTCCCCTTTATTCCGTTCTATATACCTCATCGTTCAATTCCATCTGTTGCTTTTTCGAATTTTCTTACATTGGTATGTCATTATATTCTGCCACCCTCACATAATACGCAATCAGCAGTTCCATTAACCGAGATTTTTCTTAAAGTCGATGTACACCAGGAAATCCACAGTCTTACAGTATTTTATCGCTAAATACACAGAAAAACAATCTTTACTGTATAATTTTCATCATCCTGAAAAAGCTATTACCATGAAATAAATTTACTGCCTAAACGGCTGAATGGAGGTCTTTATGGATAAAAAAGGATTTTACTGGACAATTGGAATTATTGCTGCTCTTCTGGTGATTCTTCTGATCTGGCTGTTTTTTGCCGGAAAAAACAAATCTGCACCGGTTCCGAATACGGAAACGAACACCACACAGGCGGGAACAAACAGCAACACAGCAGATCACAGCGGCATGAATCATGACAATATGGATCATGGGGATACAAACCTCGCTTCTTATATGGATGAACAGAATGATGACATGGAAGATATGATGGAAGACATGGAGGATATAGACAAATCCGGCTATGCTGCCGTGGACTTTTTAAATGGCATGATTCCTCATCATGAAGCAGCCATATCAATGTCACAGAGCTATTTAAAATACGGAGGAAGCAATGAAGAGCTGAATAAGCTGGCAAAGGATATTATTGATGTCCAAAAGCAGGAAATTAATCAGATGACTACCCTTGCACAGGAATTAAAAGCTTCCGGCAAACAGGATCTTGAACAGGAGAACGCTTATCTGGAAGAGTATAAAAAGATGTTTTCTTCCCACCAGATGAATCACTCTACCGCAGCTAATGTAGAAGCCGCTTTTGCAGAAGGAATGATCATGCACCACCAGATGGCAATTGAAATGGCAGAAGTTATTTTAAACTTTACCGATGAAGAGCAGGTCATCACCCTTGCCCAGAATATCATCTCTGCCCAGAAGGAAGAAATCACGCAGATGGAACGGCTGTTAAAAGAAGTGTCTCAGTAGAATATAAAATTGCTATATTTTAATCATTTTCGAAAATTCAAGACTTTATTTGATAATTTGAATCCTATTATTGACAAACCGCCTCGAATCGTGTCGTAAAATGAATTGACTTATTCCGCTCGGAATAATATACTAAAGGACGTGTTAACTTCTTAATTCGACACATATGATTCTTAGCCCAGATCCCACGTCTGGGCTATTTCATTTTTTAAACTTATATTTATTACCTGGTTTACACGGACGGCAAGTCCGCAAATCCTCTGTACTTCAGCTATGGCACACAGAAATTATATATCACCGTCCGTAAGGCAGATTTTGTGTCATGGCATCCTTTCCACATTATAAAATATGAATTTAATCATATAAAATAAATGTTTCATGACATCAAACCAGCAATTCAATACATTTTCTAACACAAACAAACATTTTTCGCTATAATGTACTTGTATTTAATTTTTCAATTTATACTCCGCATCTCCCACACGTTGCGGAGTACTCCCCAAAAATCTTATTACAATCTTATCTGTTAACGCTCTACTCCGTACAATGCCTCAATATTTTCTATTGGCACATCCCCTTCAAACGCCTGGCTTGCCATCAATATGTAACCGCCATCCTGATTTAATGTTTTTATAAAACGACGTGTCTCTTCAGCCACTTCCAGCGGTGTTCCATATGGTAGTATTCCCTGTGTATCAATCCCTCCGTGAAAAGTAATTTTCCCGCCAAACGCTTCCTGCAGGCTCTCCGGCTCCAGTCCCTCTACTTTTTGAATCGGCTCCAGTACATCCACATTGCACTGGATCAATTCCGGAATAATCGGGCGCACTGCACCGCAGGAATGCTGTTGATAAAATGCGTTGTATTTATGTGCCAATGCAGTGAGTTTTTTCGTATTCTCCTTGAAGAATTCCCGCCACATATCCACGCTGAATAAAAGGGAAATCTGAGTACCATAATCATCATGGGGTCTTAAAATATCTATTCTTCCTTCCCCAGCCTTAAAAATTCTTTCATAATATTCCAGTTCAAATGCCACCATGCGGTCTAAAATGCGCTGTGCCACTTCCGGCTCTTCAATCATCATGATAAAAAAACGATCCATATCAATGAGGAAAGTTACAATCTGGAAGGGACCTTCGTGCCCGACAATAATAGCCTTATCCGGATATTTATCGCATTCTTCTTTGATCACGCTATAATCAAACCAATCCGGGTCCGGGAAAGGGTATGCATCGACTTCTTCAATAGTTGTAACATCATTCAGCGGAAAATAAGAAGTCATCCCATACTCGTCAATTGCTGTTTTATGGGTGGTGGTTTCATATCCCCAGTAGCTGCTGGTAACTTTCTGCCCCTTTTCATTTATATACTTCTTAAGCTTCGGTCCAATGTATTTCGGCGAAACCGGAACAACATCAATCTTAAACTTTTCTAATAACTGGCTGTACTCCGCAAATTGATAATGCTTCATTAATTTTTCCACAACGGAATCTACTGCTTCAAATGCGGCTGGTGTACGGTCCGGTTTCTGATGGGCAATTGCAGCCCTGACTCTTTCTCTGGATGTCATAATTATCCTCCTTCAATACCTTATGATAGTCTTATTGTACTGTTTAAAAACCATCAAAACAATGAAGAAAACAATACAGTTTATTGTATATTTTCAAACAAATAATAATCTTTAATTGACAAATTTATACTATATTTTATAATGGAATATGACAGGTTGTTTATAGCAGATCTTAGAGTGTGTTTGAAAATTCATTCCCGCCATCTGCCAGAAAGCAATTTTAAAACGCTCTAGCCAGGGGATTTTATATGACAATTGACGAAAGAATTAAAAACGTATTGAACTCCAGCTATCATTTATCAGTACCTCCCATAAATGATAACTTTTTATTCCACGTAATACGTGCCGGCTGCAATTATTTTGTTGAAGATTTTGAAATTACCCGTGACAATGATTATCCCTACTACACGGTTCATTTTGTCTTTGACGGATGCGGTATATTTCATATTTCCAAGAAAGAACATCTGCTTAAAAAAGGAGATGCCTTTATTATTTATCCAGGAGAGGCGCATGACTATGGCAACTACAACCAGTCCTCCCTTGGACTGCTGTGGATTGAACTGTCTGGAAGCAATTGTAAAGAATTATTCAGTTACCTGCTTTCCAACCATCAATATGTCTTCAAAAATGTATCAACAGAAAAAGCCGGACAGCAGCTCATTGATATTTTAGAATATTTAACAACTGATATAAAAGAAAAAGCTAATAATGATGTGAACAATCTGGAAGCGCGCAAAAATGATCCGAATATTGATGATCGGAATATTAATGCCACAAATATTGATGTTTCGAATAATAATATATTATACAGCCCTGAAATCAACAAATATGAATTGTCCTCCAAGGTTTACACTTTCATCATGTATTTATTAGATTTAATGACCGGCATTCCACAAAAAAATACGCCGGCACTAATCGTGAAGGCGCTTTCTTACATCGATGAAAATTTTACCAGCCAGATACAGATCCGTGATATTGCAGGTAATCTGCATATCAGCCACACATATCTCACAAAATTATTTCAGAAAAATGTTGGTGTGACACCGATCAAGTACGTCAACATGAAACGCATTGAATACGCCTGCTATCTGCTGCAAAATACTGACTTAAGCTGCGAAACTATCAGTGAAAAGACCGGTATCTACGATAATGCATATTTTCATAAGATGTTTAAATCGGTGAAAGGGATGACTCCTGTGCAGTACAAAGAATCCCTGTAATTATGCTTTCCCTATTTTACTGTGGGATTATTATCACCCCGATACTCCCTTGGGCTGCATCCCACGTATTTTTTAAATATCTTGGAAAAATAGTTCTGGCTGTTAAAACCAGTCTCATAGGTGACTTCTTTGATGCTTTTTTTCTGGTGGAGCAGAAGCTTCGCCGCTTCTATCCGCTTTTCCGCAAGCACATCCGTAAAATTTTTTCCGGTGGTTTTCTTGAACACACGGCTCAAATAAAATGGCGAGATGCGTAAGTTTGCCGCCATATCGTCCAGGGTAATGTTGTGGCTGTAATTTTCCGAAATATACATCATCGCCTGTTCCACAAGATAATGGTTATTCGTCCGGTTGAATTTCTGGATTCCCTCCTGCATGGTAAGCAGCTGCATCTCCAGATAGAATGCCAGTTCCTTCGTATCTTTTAAGGAAAGGATTTCTTCCAGAGACACGGCAAATTCCATAAGCAGTGTTACATCTGCATATTGCTGGCGGATCTCTCCTGTTAGCAGCACCAGAAGATTATACACCCTTTCTTTTGCCTGGCGGAGATTCTCAGACTTTAAAATCAACTCAGTGCTGACAGCAGACAAAAGCGCCGCCAGTTCCTTCCTGTCATTTTTCTTTAACTGGGAAAGGAGATCTTTGGCACTTCCCGGTATATCCGGAGCCAGGCGGCAAATGGCAGCAGTGTGTTCGCCATAGATGTGAAAGGATTCCCCCGCAGCACATTGTTTCAGGGCATTCAAAGCCTGCTTATAGGATTCACTCAGATCCTTTGTGTCCTGATAAATATTTCCCACGCCAATCCGGCAGGAGTCCTTGCCCATTTCATGAAGCAGCATACTGGTAAAACGCCCAACCTCCGTCAACTTGCGTTCCTCTAACCGCTTATCCTCCAAAATGAAAAAAATCAGGAGATTATTAAACTGTTCTCCGATGCATTTCATTCCAACATCCTGCAGCGCCTGTTTGATTTTGCGAAGAATCAGTCTGGGGGTATTCTCATATTGAACCGCAAGGCAAAATCCGCTCTGTACTTCAAACCCCAGAAATGCCATGATTCGTTCTAATTCATCATCTGCTTTCCTGGAAATCAGGCTGAAAATGCAGTCACTTTCCACTATAGGTCGTATACTCTCCATCCGGTCTAAGAGCAGTGAATTCTGCGTCCGGCTCTGCTTTGCACTTTCCAGCTTCTTTCCGATTTGTTCAAATGCAGTCTTTAAAGTCTCTATTTTAACTGGTTTCAGGATAAAATCTTCGACTCCAAGCTTCACCGCTTCCTGGGCATATTCAAACCGGTTATAGGAAGAGAGGATCAGAAAAAACAGATCTTCCTTCATCTTTTTCAATTCCCGGATGGTATCCAGACCGTTGATACCGGGCATATTGATATCCACCAGCACAACATCCGGAAGAAAGGATCTACATTGATCAATTGCCTGAAATCCATTTTCTGCTTCCATGATCTGTGCGACAAAGGGACAGTTTGTCTGAATCATTAATTTTAAAACTTCCCTCTCTATGGGTTCATCTTCAATTATCAGCAAATTAAACATCATGTCAGCTCCTCACGTTCTTCTTCAAATGGCAGATTGAACATCATCACAGTTCCTCACTTTCTTCTTCAAACGGCAGATTGAACATCATCACAGTTCCTCACTTTCTTCTTCAAACGGCAGATTTATGGAAATAGCTGTACCGCAGCCTTTGCTGCTCTCTATGGTCAATATTCCCTCCGTGCCGTAAAATACATCCAGACGCCGTTTTACATTATTCAGTCCAATATTGTTGCCGTTGACACGGGTGCCTGTTTCCTTTAGATGTCCGGAAGTGATGGCTTCCAGGATATCGCTGTCCATGCCAACCCCATTATCCTCCACAAGTACACAGATTTTATCATGCTTCCGATAGATCACTACATCTACCGCCGCATCTTCCATCATATCCGCCACCCCATGGATAACTGCATTCTCCACCAATGGCTGAATGACCATTCCGGGCATAATGGGATCAGGCAGCCCCTCTTCCACAAAGAGTTGGAATTGTATCCGGTGTCCAAAACGTTTCTTCTGTATCTCCAGGTAATTTTTAATACAGGAAATTTCCCCCATCAAATCAGAAGTACTATTTGATT
The DNA here is from genome assembly GCF_034124845.1 of Robinsoniella sp. Classification (NCBI taxonomy): domain Bacteria; kingdom Bacillati; phylum Bacillota; class Clostridia; order Lachnospirales; family Lachnospiraceae; genus Robinsoniella; species Robinsoniella sp. The sequence continues at coordinate 12,131 of NZ_JAWYAJ010000324.1, read as the reverse complement.
TTTCAAGACTGTAACGCAGAAGTTCCGAGGTGATTTCCATCAGTTCCTTCGTCTTCGGGGCATTTTCCAGATAAGCCATTCTGGAAATCAGACTCAGGGTATTGAACAGAAAATGCGGATTGATCTGCCCCTGTAAAACTTTGAGTTCCGTTTCCGTGAGCAGATCGTGGATTTTAAGATTCTCATTTTCACTCTCCAGGATGCGCTTTTCCAGGATCGACTTTTCTTTGACATGTTCTATATTTTTCTGGATACTCACAGACATATCTTCAATTGCTTCACACAGTACTTTCAGATCATGATCTGCGCTGTTGATGCCTGCAAGCTGGTAATTACCATGCTTAATGCCCTTTATATTTTCCACAATTTTCCCCAGGGGCCTGGTGATAGTGCAGATGGAAATTATTGCAAAAAGAATGGTGATTACAAACATCAAAGTGATGATAATGATCGTAATTGCAATTGACATTTTCAGCCACTGGATCATATCATCTCTTTTCAGATTCATCTCATGCGTCAGCAGCGTGGAATACTCGATGTATGTCCCTTGGATATTTTCCGGAATGCGGG
>NZ_JAWYAJ010000324.1:0-11551 GCF_034124845.1 Robinsoniella sp. | reverse complement strand
CGGGAAAAATATCCGTAAAAATCATCCATGCTTCTTCTCTGTTCTTTTAAATCATAGAATCCCTCTGAATAAGAATCTACCATATTCCGAAGCAGCTGATACCGCGATTTCAGGGAATCACTGTCAGTATATTTTGTCAGGCGGTCCAGCCTTTCATACACAATTTCCATACTATCTTCAAATGACTTCAGGTATTCCTTATCACGAAGGTACAAATACGTTTGTGCATCCGCAGCAGCAGATTCCATATTTTGATAAAAACTGCCCAGTTCACTGTATTGGTCGGAAAAATCGCTGTAGGCATACAGGGCGTTTATATTTCCTTTATTAGATAGAAATGCAATAATAAAAACAAATAGAAAAAGGATGCCGGCATATAGTACCAGCTTGTATTTAATCCGGTTAAATTTATTTAACAGAGGGGCTATATGCTTCATGGGACACATCCTTTTTTAAAGTTATTTTATTAATACTATCTTATATGGAATAATTTTTCACAGTGTCTGCAAATGCTCTTATATTAGATTCCGGTGTATTGGACGGAAGTGCACAGCCGGCTCCGATCACCAGCCCTTCTCCTTTGAATATATCTAAGATCCGGTGCGTTTCTTCCTGTATTTGGGCAGGTGTGCCAAAATAAAAGGAACCGGAGGGATCAATGGGTCCGAACATCAGGGAATTCCCCTTTAATAGACTGGCTGTCCGGGTGATATCCGTTTTGTAATCCACTTCCAAACCGGTAAATCCAATACTTGCAAGATCTTCCATGATTAAATCTGTGTTGCCGCAAATATGGCACACTACGGGAATTCCGGCTTCACTCAGATCTTTTTGCAAACGTTTATGATAGGGATATGCAAATTTCAGATACATATTCCGGCTGATCAGGTCTGGTCCGCAGGAACTGTCACCAAAGCTTGTCATATCTGCACCTGCTTCCATCATGAGCTTATGGAGGGTCAGATGTACATCATAAGCACGATCCATTAAACAGAAGATCTTCTCTTCCATTTCTTCGTCCAGCAGGTCTGCCATAAAGTCTTCCATTCCATATGCCAGCATCGCAAGACTAAATGCCATCTGGTCGCAGTTCCCCCTTATCCAGAGTTCTCCTCCGCACCGCTGCCTGGTCAGGCTGACCCCATCCAGGAGGATTTTCACCCGGTCATTTTTCAATAATTTCTCAGGTTCCATCATTTCGATTAACCGGTCAATATCATCGGATGCACATCCCAGCGCTCTTGCCGGTTCATTTTCTGGAAAGTCCACAGGTACGCCGATTGCCCCGGCCTCAATACAGGTATCAATATCAATTAAAATCCCATCCAGACCGTATTTCCGCGCTGCCGTGATATGGGCATCGGCAATGCATGCAGGTTTACTGCGATATTCTGCCATGGAAATTCCAAGCTCCGATGCTGCAGACATAAAGTTATGCAGCATCATGGGTGTGCGGTCAGCTTTTCCTGTGGCAATGGCTGTTTTCACTCTCTCATAACCGTTCATTCTTTGGGTCCTCCTTACAAAGGAAGGGGAACCCCCCCTTCCTGATATTTTATGTTATCCTCTATTTCAAGTCAACTTTAACTTTTAAAGCATCGGCATAAGTATCCACATTTTCTTTTGTTACAATAATGGTTCCTGCATCATTTACTACATTTTCAGGCTTTTTGCCTTCTGTAATATTCTGATACAGCCAGTAAGCTGCCTGGTATCCATAATTATAAAATGAGGTAACAACCGTTCCATCCAGGGAACCATCCTTGATTAAATCCAGAGTTTCTTCCGTATCATCCACTCCATATACCAGAACTTTATCACGGATTCCTTTTTCCTGCACTACTTTGGCACAAGCCGGTCCCGCTTCTGCAGCCAGGTTGATAGCAACATTGATATCGGAATATGCTTTGAATGTATTTTCCCATTCGGTAGTCGCTTTCATTTTATCTGATTTGGATTCTGTAATACTGACAGTCTCAAATCCTCCTTTATGCTTTCCGAAAACTTCTTTGATAGCATTGATCTGATCATGGGCGATCTGGTAATTCAGTGCCGCCACCTGGATGGACGCCTTAATCGGTGTATTTTCATCAATCTTTTGTGATACGGATTCATACAATACTTCAGCCTGTTTTTTTACATCCTTACCAAAAAATGCAAGTCTGTCAGTATCCAGAATATCAGAGTCTACCACCAGCACCGGAATGCCTGCATCAATTGCTGTTTTAACAGGTGCAGCCGGAACAAGCCCCTGAGTTATAATGGCATCTGCTTTCTGGGCTACTGCCGTCTCAACCAGTTTTGACATTTCTTCCGGAGATACATTCTGGGGTCCAACCCAGTCCCCTTCGATTCCAAGCTCTTCACATGCCTGTTCAAATCCATCCTTGGCAATCAGCCAGATTGGATGTGCCAGCAGTGGTGATACGTAAACAAAATGCAGCTTTTTGCCGTCTTTATTAACAGCTTTATTTTCATCGGTCTTCCCTGCAGCCTCCGTGGAACTGCCTGCATCTTCTTTTGTTTCTGCTGAATCTGTTTTGGATGCGGCAGTATCTGCCTGGGACGCAGCGGTATCCGTTTTGGCTGTTGAACTTTCTGTGGTACATGCTGTCAAAGATAAGGTCATGGCAATGGCTAATACAGATGCAATTATTTTTCTCATTTTCATTATTTTTTAATCTCCTTCATATTTGTTATTTTTCATTTTTACAGGTTATATTTTCTGGGCAAATATACCGCAAAGTGGAGCATGCAGATGGCGTGAATGATTATTTGTGCAACGCTGTAACTGATAGCCCGCATCAGGTATTGGATGCTGCTTTCAGCAGGGATACTTCATCCGCTTCCTCTTTTTGCATTTCTTTTAGCACCGTTCCTTTTCCCAGCACAATGAAACGGTCGCACATGGCAATAAGTTCGGGCATTTCCGATGATATCATGATAATACTGATGCCTTTAGATGCCAGGTCTAACATGATTTTATAGATTTCTGCTTTAGTTCCCACGTCGATTCCCCTGGTTGGTTCATCCAGCAGTATAATCTTCAGATTGGTCATCAGCCATTTTGCAAGAATTACTTTTTGCTGGTTTCCTCCTGAGAGATTGGATATCAGGGTATCCAGGCCGGGGGCTTTTACCCGTAACGTTTCAAAATATTCCCTGGCTATCTTTCGTTCTTTGGTTCGGTTGATCAAAAGTGTTCCGGTTATTTCTTTTAAGATCGTTAAAGTCATATTATCACAGATAGACATAGTACTGATAAAGCCATTTTTCTTGCGGTCTTCTGTAAGCAGTCCGATGCCATATTTTTTAGCACTCCGGGGATTGTTTATTTTAATCTCCTTTCCCTCCAGGAAGAGCTTTCCCCCGGTCTTTGGAATAGTTCCGAAAATGGCATTGATAAGCTCTGATCTTCCGGAACCGACTAGTCCCGCCAGTCCCAGTATTTCTCCTTTCTTAAGTGTAAAACTCACATCCTCAATAATATTTTTTCCATAGGCGAATGTATGGGGTACGCAGTAGTTCTCTACTCTCAGCAGTTCACCTCCTATCTTCCGGTTATCCAGTGACGGATACATGACATCCAGATGCCGTCCGATCATATCCTCTATAATAGGGGTACTGTCATAGCCATTTTTCTTTTTATATTCACTGATATAACAACCGTCACGGAGAATCACCATCCGGTCACACAGCTCAAATACTTCATCCAGCTTGTGGGAAATATACAGGCAGGCAAGTCCCTGATGCCTCAGCTCTTTTAACACGGACATAAGGTTGCGGGTTTCTCCTTCCGTAAGGACGGACGTAGGTTCATCTAATATCAGAATTCTGGGATTGCGCACCAGCGCCCTGGCAATACATACCAGCTGCTGCATGGATGGGCTTAAACTTCTTGCCGTTACATTGACATCAATATTCGTATGAAGCCTGGCCAGCGTCTCCTCCGCAATTGTCTTCGCTTTATTCCAGTTGATAAACCCGCTTTTCTTCTTCGGGAGCTTTCCTAAAAGTATGTTTTCCGCTACCGTTAAATCAAGCTCCAGATTCAACTCCTGATAAATCATGGCGATTCCGCTGTTTTCCGAGTCTGTAGGGGAATTAAACAGACATTCTCTGTCCCCCAGCACAATCCTGCCCTCATACTCAGAATGGGGATACAGTCCGCTTAATATTTTCATCAAAGTGGATTTTCCGGCACCGTTTTCTCCCATGACAGCCAGTATCTCATCCTTATACAGCTGCATGGATACATCCTTTAGCGCCACGGTACCTAAAAAACGTTTGGTAATGTGTTCTACCGAGAGAACAACCTGGGTTTCCTTCATTTTAATCCCCCCTATGCCTTTGATTTAATGGAGTTTCGAAGAATCATCTGGCGTTTGTACTGATCTAATAATACCGCCAGTACCAGGATTACGCCAACCACCAGATTCTGCCAATAGACCGATACTCTCATCAGGGTCAGTGAATTGGTGAGGATCTCCATGAACAGCGCTCCGATCGTTGCTCCAATGATGGAACCCATTCCTCCAAATGTGGAGATGCCTCCGATGATGGCACCACAGATTACCGTGAGTTCATATCCGTTTCCTGCTGCTGCTTCTGCCGAACCCAGGCGCGCTGCCATAAAAACGCCCGCCAGGGCAGCCAGCGTTGAAGTGACTACATAGACCAGAAACTTCGTCTGCCTGGTGTTGATCCCCGAAATTCTTGCCGCTTCCTCATTACCGCCAAGAGCGAATACTGCCCTGCCAAATGGTGCTTTCGATAAAATGATGTGCCCCATAACTGCAATTAACAATGCAACAATTACCACCATGGGTATGTGAAAAATTCTGGACTGTTCAATGTTCATCAAGCTTTGCGGCAGCGGGTAGATGGGTACCCCCTGGGTCAAAACGGATACCAGTCCCCTTGCAGCATACTGCATGCCAAGGGTAACGATAAGCGGCGGAATCCCCGCCTTTACAATGATAAATCCATTGATGCAGCCGATCAAACATCCTACAAGAAGACCTGCCAGTATGGCAATCCCAACGGGCAGTCCTGCCTGGCATGCCATTCCGGTTATGACACCGCCTAGTGCCAGTACAGATCCAACCGACAGATCAAGCCCTCCCGTGATTAAAACCAGAGCCATGCCAATTACCGTAATCAGCGTAAAACCGGTAGAACGCAATACATTGAAAATGTTATCCGGCGATAAGAAACCGGGATTAATACAGGTAACAAAAATTATGTACAATACAGAAGCGATAATAATACTGCTTTCCTGTCTTCGCATAAACCAACCTAATTTAGATTGCAAATGCTGTTTTGCATTTTTTTTACTGTCACTCATTTCTCTTTAACCTCCATATTTATTTTATAATTAGATTATAATTGGATATTGAAAGAAAAAATGGGTAAAGTAAGGGACGATTTTGCTGTTTTGTCTATTATATTGTCATGCCGGTAAAAAAAATAGCAATATCTTGTCATAATGACAAGATATTGCTTAAACTCCAGGCAATGTCGTAATCGTAATTAAGGGAAAACACTGCATATGATTTTCATCGCACACCAAACGAGGAATTTTTTTGTTGTTCCATATTCTTTTGTGCTATATCTAAAGACTCTTTATTTACAGAGATATCATTTGCAATGTAAGTTTTTTGATTTAAATCAGTCAGGTCAGTATCAATCCGCGTTAAGATTTGCTTTTCATTATCTATATAATACTCTTGTTTCACTGTACATTCTAACTCTTCATTAATTCGATATTTTTTTCCAATCATCTTGTTGGAATTGTTATGTTAAAAGTAGTTTATTAAAATTTGAAAGAATGTTATAATGATATGAAAATTGAATTTCAATGGGGAAAATATATGATTAGATATGTACATACAAATATTATTGCTAAAGACCATAAAAAATTAATAGATTTTTATAAAGATGTGTTTCATTGTGAAAGTATAGGTGAAAGAAGAAACTTAAGTGGAGAATGGCTTGATAAACTCACTGGAATCCCTAATGCGCACATAGTAGGTGAGCACCTTTGTTTACCGGGGTATGATAAAGACCATCCTACTCTTGAAATTTTTTCTTATGATGAAATGGATACTTCTTGTAGCAAGCTAAATAAATGCGGGATAGCGCATTTAGCATTTGAAGTAGATGATGTTGTAAAGACATTGCAGCATTTACTTAAAAAAGGTGGGAGTCAAATTGGAGAATTGGTAAATGCGGAATATGAGGATGGAAAGAAAGCCGTTTTCGTTTATGCTACGGATTGCGAAGGTAATATTATTGAACTACAAAGTTGGTCATAGATTATATAAAAAGAGAGCATTTTACGGCTCTTTTTAATCTCAGATTGAAAATCTATCTGTTGTTATATGTAACTAACTGAGGAATAGGCATCGTCATATTCGATGTGACGCTTTATGAATAGAAATCATACGCGTCCGGACTAAATTAAAAGGAGGTTTCAAAATGTGTACAAGTTTTGCAATATACAGTCAAGAAAAAGCTATTTATGGTATGAATTTTGATACTGATGAAATTGATTTACAACTAAATGTCAATTGTTATAATGATATGAACTTATTTTATTTTTCAGCCTTAGCAGGTAATAAATACCGGAATATCGCTGGATTTAATAGTGAGGGACTTTTTATCTGTACCCAAGCAGTAAAATATAATTCCGATTTTAAATCAAGTTGTGACGAAAATGATTGGTCTGCTTTTGATATTTTTGATGAGGCACTAAAGAAATCCAAAAAAACATCTGAATTTTTTGGATTTCTTAATAAAAGAGTAATCTCATATCCTAGAAATCCATTATACCCAGATTTAGGGTTACATACTATGATCGCTGATAAAACTGGTGATGCACAAATTCTGGAAGAAGGAAACGATACAAATATAGTAGCCCCTATCCATAATGATTTTATTATTATGACAAATTTTCCTAATGGGGATTTTAAAGAAGCAGATTATAATAAAGTATATGGTTTAGGTGCTGATAGATATATTTGTGCTCATGAATATATTAACGATCATATTCATGGCTTTGGAATAAAGGAAGCCTTTGAAGTTTTAAGTAAAACCAGTCAGGCAAATACTTTGTGTTCCATAGTGTATGATCCATCAAAAAATGAAATTTATATTAGTTTTAAAAAAGATCTCAGGAAAAAATGGAAAATTTCTATCATGGAAAAAACAATTCAATCATTAGAGGGATTTTTAGGCAATAACAAAATCCAATTTACTAATGGGGAAATATTTGTGAATGATCTTATTCGCTTATATAAGTGAAAACTGTCAGAATAAGCAGCAAAATTCTGTACAAAAGGGCCATGACTTTCAATTGTCACGGCCCTTTTTGAATAAATATTGAATTTATGTATAACCTGACTTCTAACCGGGAGGCAATAAAAGCTAACCCTTATTTGTTAATATCCGACTATAACTTTAGCTTCAAAAATACATTTATAAAATTTAGGCATACTACAAAACTTTAATCAACCGAAATACCTGCTCCGCAGTATTCGTAATATTGGTAAGCGCCACCTGGCTGTCCATTGCCTGCTCCAATGTTGTAACCTCCTGTAAGATGGGAAAATACGCATCTATCCCCTTTTCATTGCATTTTACAGCATCCTTGGAGACACTGCCTGCAAGGGCGATCACTTTTGCTCCGTGTTTTTTCGCAAGTGCAGCCACACCCACCGGTGCTTTTCCCATTGCAGTCTGCAGGTCCAGCCGCCCTTCTCCGGTAATCACAAAATCCGCATCCGTTATCTCTTTTTCCAGATCGACCGCATTCATCACCAGATCAATTCCAGGTGTCAGTATTCCACCCAGAAAGCTTAAAAATGCAAATCCCAGCCCGCCTGCCGCACCTGCCCCCGGATATTCGGAATAATTCTGTCCCAAAGTAATTGCCGTGATATCAGCAAAATGTGCAAGATCCCTGTCCAGCTCCTCTTTCATCTCATCTGTAACACCCTTTTGCGGACCATAGATCCAGGTTGCACCGTTGGTTCCGCACAGCGGGTTGTTAACATCACAGGCTATCTGGAATGTGCACTCTTTCAGTTCGGGAATAACGGTGTCCATTTTTATGGATGCCACCTGTTTTAGACTATCTGCCGAGATACCCACAGGATTACCTTCCCGGTCGCAAAACCGGTAACCCAAAGCCGTTAGCATACCGATACCTGCATCGTTTGTTGCACTTCCTCCAATTCCGATTATGAAATTGCGGCATCCCCGGTGTATGGCATCCAGGATTAATTCTCCCACTCCGAAAGTAGTTGCCAGCAGCGGTTTTTTTTCTCTTTCTTTTAAAAGGGTGATTCCGGCAGCTGCTGCCATTTCCATGACTGCCTGCTTTTTATTGGGTATGATTCCGTATGCCGCGTTTACTTTTTCCCTCATCGGACCGCAGACAGATCGGCTTATATACGCACCGCCATATCCTTCCACGAGAGCTTCTACGGTGCCCTCTCCTCCGTCAGCCAGGGGCTTCACAATTACCTCTGCATTCGGATAAACCCGCTTTATTCCGGTTCGTATGCCTTCGCCTGCTTCCATAGAACTAAGGCTTCCTTTCAAAGAATCAATAGCAACTACTACTTTCATACGATCATTCCTCCACCTGTCGATGCAGCCTACCTGCCTTCATTTTTTATCTCTTCAATATATTTCACATTATTCTCCAGATGCTCCCTCATAACTTCCACAGCGCTCTTTTCATCTTTTGCCATGATCGCATCAATAATTTTTCCATGATATTTCAGAGCAAGATCCCATCCCATCTTCTCAATAATGGTCGTTACGTAAGAATTGATGACTTCCCTCAGAATTTCATTTGTCTTAATAATCAGCGAATTCCTTGTCATCTGGCTGATCTTAAAATGAAACTCCGTATCCATTACCGCAAACCCCAGGGAATCAGATTCATCCTTTTTCTTCAGCATCTTTTTGTGGATTTTCTTTAATTCTTCTATATCCTCTTTGGTAGCCCTGCGTACCGCAAGCCTTACCGATTCCACATCAATGATCTGACGGAACTCAAATACCTGTTCTGTTTCCTGCCCGCTTAAATACACAGCCGGCACTAACGCCTGCATATTCCCGCTGATATCAATCACTTTCACAAAAGACCCTTCACCCAGACGGGTTTCAATCAGCCCCAGCGTACCTAGTTTCTGAAGTGCCTGGCGCACCGTAATCCTGCTTACCCCCAGCATATCCGCCAAAGCATTTTCCGAAGGAAGCTTGTCTCCCTGTTTCCATTCACCATCTATAATCATTTGTTTTAATTGCTCAAATACCTGCTCCCCAACATTCACTCGCTTAATTGGTTTTATACTCATATGTGCCTCCACTATTCTACCTGTACGTTGTCATACAGATACAGTTATCATACCTTCTTTTCAGCATGATTGCAACTGTTTTTAAGGCTTTTTCTTATGAAAACACATATACTATTTCTGGTGCGGACAGCCTAGAGCGTGTATGATTTGATTATTTGTGCAACGCTCTAGTTATATTATTTGAAACATTTTTTAAAAAATGCAAGTGCTATTGGGGCGCTTGCCGCATAATCATCGGTATAAGCTTCACAGCTGATCCTACCATCGTAGGAAATAGCATTCAGGGCATCTATAAATGGCTGATAATTTTCTTCCGCTGCCGACTGGGGATATACCCGCCCATCCGGTCTGGCAAAATGAACATGGCGCAAATATTCTTTTCCTTCTTTTATCAGATGTTCGACCGGTTCTTTTTCTTCTGTCAGATGATAGAAATCAACCAGCACCTTTACATGCTCTCCATCTACATCTCTTGCCAGCCGGCATCCCTCTTCAAATGTATTGATCAGGTTACACTCCTGTCTGCGAAGGGGTTCAATCACGATGGTAATGTCCAAGTTATGTGCGATGTCATTTACCTTCCTTAATAGGGCGGCTACCTGCTGATATCCCTGATCCATAGGGAATCCATCCGGTACATTCTTGGCAGGACCGCTGCCGAATACCACATAATCCACACCTAACTCCTGTGCCCGTTTCAGTGCCTCTGCGGCATATTTTAAATTGGCTTCCATATCTGCATCAGGTCCTGTAAGCCGGTAACCGGTTGGAAAAAAGTTATTGCAGACCTCACAATTCACACCGGATACCTCCACGCGATGCTTTAAGGCGGCGAATTCCGCCGGACTTAAATCCATCATCTGCGCAAGGGGTAACTCTACATAATCGTATCCATATGAGACTAATTGTTCCAGAAATTCGATTCCGGTTCCGTCTTCCCCCTCTGCGATCATATTCAGACAACATCCAAATTTCATACGCTTCTACCTCTTTTCTGCTTTTTTGCAGCAGTCCCTTCCGATTCTATTTGCAGATTGTTCTCTATGATCTGCCGGGATCAATTATAACTTTGATATAATTGTCCGGGTTCGTATGTAAATCATCCATCGTTTCTTTTACTTCTTCCAGCGAAATTGTCTTCGTAATTAATTCTGCCGCATTCATTCTACCGCTTCCAATTAAATCCACTACCTCACCAAATTCTTCATGAGTGTAGTTAAAGGAGCCAATGACTCTGCGTGCAGAGCATACGATATCCTGCATATTAATTTCCATTTCTTTCTGGGACATTCCCACCCAGATAGCCTGTCCGCCGATTTTCAGACACTTAATGGACTGGTTCGCTGTAGCCTGAACCCCCACTGCTTCAATGGAAGTATCGATCATGCTGCCATCCGTATATCTGGAAACAGCTTCCATATAATCCTCGTTCTTAGGGTTTATTACCTCATCAGCACCAAATGCTTTTGCAGCAGCAAGTCTCGTATCGCTTAGATCCGAAACCATGATTCTGCCCGGATTCTGTAATTTTACAATCTGAAGTATACAAAGCCCAATGGCTCCGGCTCCGATAATCAGTACATTCTGGCCTTCTAAATTGCCTGCTTTCTTCACTGCTCCATATGCAACCGCATACGGCTCCGCCAAAGCACCGATTTCATAATCCGTATTTTCGGGCAATTTATACAGCAGCTTTTCCGGTACAGCTACATATTCCGCCATCGCTCCATTTACCGTCAGTACGCCAAAGAACCTCTTATTCAGGCACATATTTGTCAACCCTCTTTTGCAGTTTTCACAGGTGCCGCAGAAGTGAATGGGCTGAACGATGACCCTGTCTCCCGGCTTAAACTTTCCGGCACCTGTCCCGGACTCCACTACTTCTGCCGAAAACTCATGCCCCATGGTCATAGGCGCAATTCTTCTTCCGGTCAGTCCCAGATATCCGTGTACATCACTTCCACAGATACCGCATGCACTGACTTTGAGAAGTACTTCCTGTTCCCCGGGGACCGGCACCGGTTCCTCCTGTATTTCTAATTTACCTGGTCCTGTATATTTTAATGCTCTCATTATGCTGAACCTCCTTTTTATGTATTCGATTTGATACGGTTTCAAATCACCGGTATTTCAAACTCGCTTCAGAGCGTCTTTGACAATAGCTGTCTGGCAGATGGCGG
>NZ_JAWYAJ010000323.1:0-22480 GCF_034124845.1 Robinsoniella sp. | reverse complement strand
ATCAACTCCCGCAGTTCTTCTTCTGTCTCTTCATCGATTCCCGCTTCTGTCATCAGGCTTTTGAAAAATTCCACGTGTCCGATGCTGATCTGGAAATCTTTAAGCCCTGCATTTCGCAGTGTCTCAATGACCAGTGTAATAATCTCCGCATCTGCGTCTACACTGTCGTCTCCGATAAATTCTGCTCCCAGCTGGGTTGTTTCTTTTAAACGGCCCTGGTAACTTGAATTATTAATAAAGGTATTACCCATATAACATAGGCGGATGGAAAGATCTTCTTCCGTAAAATACTTCGCCGCTGCCCTGGCAATAGAAGGGGTGAAATCGGGGCGCAGCACCAGTGTGTTTCCTTCCCGGTCAAAAAATTTATACAGATCCTTGGATGGAATGGTTCCCACATCCTGACCAAATACATCAAAATATTCAAAGGTAGGCGTTTCAATATCCCGATAGCCATAGGATTTCAGGACTTTATGCAGTTTGTCCTGTAAAGTAAGTTTCTTTTCACATTCTGCATTGTAAATATCCCTGACACCTTCCGGCGTATGTAATAATCGTTGATTCATTTTTCTCTCCTCTTTCTGAAAATCAAATTTCATTTCACTTTATCACATTAACGTGATAATTCACTACTATATAAAATTATTTTTCATTATAATAGATGTATGAAAAAATGTCAATCCCTCATATCTAAATCCTTTTGCAGTGCATCTAAGTAAGGAACCAGAATACCGCCTTTACTTTCCAGCTTAAATTCCTGTGGCAGTTCTTCATAGCGGAAGCTTTTTCTGCCCCCCTCTTCTGCCCTTTTCCAGAAAAATTTTACCCGTTCAAAAGGCAGATAAAATATTTCATTTTTTTTGGAATAGTAAATAATCAAAAAAGAAATTCCGCCCTGCTGCTCAAATGTCCCCATAAACTGAACCTGATGTTCATGAATATTCTGCAGTGCAAACGTATCCGCATTACACTCCTTTGCATCAAAGCAAACAGGGATTCCCTGTACCGCGCCTATATAATCAACGGTACTTTTCTGTTCAAAATATGCCAGCGTTATATGCCGGTTTTCTTTATCAATTCGGATGGGGGTAATGGGAGTAGGGATTTTCTGAATCAATGCAAGCCCCTTTTCCTGATACTGTTCGTTGGAACGGTTAATTAAGTCTTCCAGTGTGGACCCCCGAAGCCCTCTTGAATTCCATGTTGCCATCTGGATATTCCTTTCTGTTTTTCACCTTCTGTTTATGTTACTTTTTACTTACTTCACTATATGTATTATTGCTTTCTATTTATGTTTCTTTCTTTTTTTCAATATTTGTTTTATTACTTTCTATTTTTGTCTTCTAATCGTAATACTTTTTACGCCCTAGTTTATTTTACTCCAAAATTGACGCATCTTCAAGCACATTGAAAAAGCTATGCCGATTATTCACATAAAAAAAGCAGTCAATCGTAATCAATCAACTGCCAGAATTACATCCTGCATTTACATCAAATACTTTTCCAAATACATTCTCAAAAATAGGAGGGACTTTCGCCGTAAATTCTCTTCCGGAGAGGTATTCCAGATCCCCTTTTATTTGCGGCATTACCAGCTGGTAAGAATGCAGCATTTGATATTTCACCCCATAGGACGCTTCATATTTCAGGTTAACTTTCCGGTTTCCGTATTTGGAGTCGCCGATAATGGGATGCCCGATGGATGCCAGGTGGGCACGGATCTGATGGGACCTGCCTGTGATCAGCCAGACTTTTAATAAAGTAACCCCATTTTTTCTTTCCAGAGGCGTATACCGGGTGTGTATGGGCAATGCACCCTCTGTGTACTCCCGGCTGATCTGCACCTTATTATGCTTCTCATCTTTGGTGAGCCAGCCATCGATGGTTTGCTCACCCGCTACTTCTCCGGATACCAGACAGAGGTAATATTTGTGCAGGCTCCTGTCCTTGAACACCTCCGCCATAGTCTGAAGCCCAGTCAGGGATTTCCCAGCTACGATCAAACCACTTGTATTGCGGTCTAAACGGTTGCAGACTGCCGGGCGGAAAGTCCTAAGCTCTTCACTGGTAATCTGATTGGATTCCAGCAGGTAGGCGAGCATTTCTTCATTTATAGAAATATCACTGCTCTTTGCCTTTTGGGAAAGCATATTTGCCGGTTTGTTCAATAGGAGAATGTGCTTGTCTTCATAGATTACCTGTAGTTTTCTGCTCTTATTTATTTTTGGAATATCTTCATTTTTCTTTGAAAATTTATCAAAGGTTTCATCGGAAAGAAAAAACCGTATTTCATCATGAAGTGCGGTCTTTTCATTTCCATTGGCTTTTTTGTCATTCAGCGTGATATTTTTTTTGCGAAGCATTTTATAGACGAAGCTTTTGGGTGCTTCACTTAAATATTTTGCCAGCAGCTTGTCCAGACGCTGCCCTGCCTCATTTTCATTTACAATCACTAATTTCATCTCTTTACCCTTTTCATCTTTCCCAGCTAAGCTGCTTTTTCTTAAAGAGAAATCGCCAGGATCACGTGCTTCATCAGTTCACTTCTGCTAAGATCCGGATAATCTTCGCTGGGCGTAAAACTTCCTTCTGCTTCCAGTTCGTCCTTTCGCTGGTAAAGCATATCAACCCTTTCCAGATAGCGTTTTAAATCGGTGAATATCTTCACATTGGACTTATAGCCGTTGCCTTTCAGGATCTCCTTAATATGCTTTTCCGCAAAGGAAGGATCCACCTTTGCGCTGCTGGTAAAACCGATCACATTTGTACCGCATATAACCAGACTGTCAATAGGCGTATTCTTCTCATATGCAGTCACGGTCAGTTCATAGGCGCATACCAGATCTTTAACATGGGACTGAATCTCCCGGTAATGTTCTTCGCTTATAGGTTTCTGCATCAGCATCATTACCATACCCACGGCAGAACGGCTGGCCGGAAGGCATCCCATAACTGCCACAAAGGTAAACATATTCAGTCTTGTACCTGTCTGAATCAAACCGGTGACAAATATCACAACCGGAATCAAGAACAGAATAAATGTAATCAGCCCCCGCTTTTTCTTCTGGGAAAGAATATAACCCCTTTTTCCCTTTGAAACTTTCTTCATGCGTAATCTCCTCATATTTCTACTTATTTTTCTGCAGTTATTTATGCCCGGACAGAGGGTAATTCACTATTTCTTTTTATGCACATTCCGGATCGTTTTCTTTTTTACCGGCTTTTTCTTATCTCTTCCACTTCCGGAAGGCGTACCGTTTTTTATCCCGCCTTTTCCGCCGTTTTTATCCCATGTCTGCCTGCTATACTGGCCGGATGTACCGGAAGATGTTTTACTATCTCCCCTGAGCGGACGAATCAGGCATTTTTTATCAAAACCAATCAAGTCTGTCCGATGAGCTTTTGTCAGTGCCTCCGCTACCAGCTCCAGATTTTTGGGATTCCGGTATTGGATCAGCGCACGCTGCATTGCCTTTTCATGGGGATTATTGGGAACGTAAACCGGCTCCATGGTTCTTGGATCCACCCCTGTATAGTACATACAGGTAGAAATCGTAGACGGTGTGGGATAAAAGTCCTGCACCTGTTCCGGCATATAGCCCAGATCCCGGAGATATTCCGCAAGTGCCACGGCTTCCTTTAACGTAGATCCCGGATGGGATGACATCAGATAAGGCACCAGGAACTGATTTTTCCCGCATTTCGTATTCAGATCTTTATATTTATGCACGAATTTTTCGTAAACACTGCGCTCCGGCTTGCCCATCTTACTGAGTACCTTATCCGCAATATGCTCCGGGGCTACTTTTAGCTGTCCGCTTACATGATGCTCTACCAATTCTTTAAAAAAGGAATCATTCTGATCATAAATCAAATAGTCAAAACGGATCCCCGACCGGATAAATACCTTCTTCACATTTGGCAGATCCCGCAGTTTCCGAAGCAGGGACAGATAATCACTGTGGTCTACTTTCAGATTTTTACAAGGCGTGGGGAACAGACATTGTTTTTTCGGACATGCCCCTTTCTCCAGCTGTTTGTCACATGCAGGCTGCCGGAAATTGGCAGTAGGTCCCCCCACATCATGAATATACCCTTTAAAATCTTTCTCCCAGATGAACTGATTTGCCTCAGCCAGAATGGATTCATGACTTCTGGTCTGGATGATCCTTCCCTGGTGGAAAGTCAGTGCACAGAAGCTGCATCCCCCAAAACATCCACGATTGCTTACCAGACTGTATTTTACTTCTTCTATTGCCGGAATCCCGCCCTTATCATCATAGGAAGGATGCCAGGTCCTCATATATCCCAGGGAATAGACCCGGTCCATTTCTGACTGGCTTAAAGGCTTTGCCGGCGGGTTCTGCACTATATGCCATCCGTCTTTATAGCTTTCTACCAGACGTTTCCCGGAAAATGGATCGGTGTTGCAATATTGAATATAAAAACTTTTTGCATAATTTAACTTGTCCGCCTTCAGTTCTTCAAAAGCCGGAAGTGTAATTGCATCATAAACAATGGATAAATCCCTGGTTTTAAAGACAGTTCCTTCAATAAAGGTCAGATCTTTCATCTCGATTCCGCTGTTAAGGGCATCCGCGATCTCTACAATAGAGCGTTCTCCCATGCCGTAAGAAATCAGATCAGCCCCTGAATCCAACAGAATAGAGCGCTTCAATGCATTTGCCCAGTAATCATAGTGTGCCATCCTGCGCAGGCTGGCTTCAATACCGCCAATGATAACCGGCACGTGTTTATACGTCTGACGAATGAGATTACAATAGACGATTGTGGCATTGTCAGGACGTTTCCCCATCTCCCCGCCGGGACTGAATGCATCTGTTTTCCTGCGTTTCTTGGATACCGAATAATGGTTCACCATTGAATCCATATTTCCGGCGGAGACAAGGAATCCAAGCCTTGGCTCACCAAGTGCCATAATACTTTCTTTGTCCTTCCAGTCCGGCTGGGCAATAATGCCCACTTTATATCCATTCGCCTCCAGCATACGGCTGATTACCGCATGGGCAAAGGACGGATGATCCACATAGGCATCCCCTGTTATATATACAAAATCCAGCTGGGCTATGCCGCGAGCCTTCATATCTTCCCTGTTAACGGGCAAAAACTCCTTACTCATTCGTTCTCCTGTCCGCCTGCTGTCTGCAGGCTTATATCTATCGCAAATGTTCATAAGTATGATTCAAAACCTCATGATAATCCGAAATATAATAATCTGCAAGTGCCTTCTTTTTCTGAATCTGCCCCATGGAGAAGGCATCTTCCACCGCACATACTTTCATGCCGGCGTTCTTGCCCGCCAGAATGCCCATACTGATGTCTTCAAAAACCAGACATTCAGCCGGCGCAACCCGCAGGTCCGCACTTACCTTCAGATAAATGTCCGGGGATGGTTTCCCCTTCGCCACTTCACATGCTGTCCGTACTGCATCAATCCTTCCGTCCAGATGCTGTGCATGCATCACTGCCTCCACAAGTCCCCTGCCATTGCTGGTTGCAATTCCGGTTTTAATGCTGCGTTTTCTCAGTTCATCCAGAAATTCTGACGCACCTGGCTTAAGCTGCACTTCATTGGCATACTTGTCATACGCCATCTCCATCCAGTCCTTTTTGATCTCTTCTGTGGTTTTCGGAAGAAAAAATGCGGTCCTGAAATAGTCAGCGGTCTCTGTAAAACTCATTCCTTCAATCGCCTCATGAAGCCCTTTTGGCACCTGAATCTGAAACCTGTTCAGATATTCAATATCAATCTCTGGCCACATCCACATGGAATCTGCCAGAGTTCCGTCTAAGTCAAATATCACCGCTTTGATTCCTTCTAACATCCGCTTCCTCCGATCCTTTCTATTTCCTCTCTGGTTAAAGGGCGGTATTCGCCCTTCTTAAGATTTTCATCCAGGCTGATTGCACCCATAGACAGGCGTTTTAAATACACCACCTGCTTATCCACTGCCTCAAACATCCTTTTCACCTGGTGAAACCTGCCTTCCCGTATAGTCAGGCATACTTCCGATATTTCTCCGCTTTTTAAGATCTCAAGCTCTGCCGGCAAGGTGGGCTTTTCTTCCCCGATATCCACGCCCTGCAAAAAAGTCTGCCGGTCTGTTTCGGTAACCTTGCCTTCCACTTTTGCAAAATAAGTCTTATTCACGTGTTTTCTCGGGGAAAGCAGTTCATGGGCAAGGGCACCGTCATTCGTAATTAACAGCAGCCCTTCTGTATCTTTATCCAACCTGCCCACTGGGAATAGTTCTTCCTTTTTCCCGGAAGATATAAAATCCATTACCGTCTGATGCAGGTTGTCCTGTGTAGCTGTCACACAGCCTGCAGGCTTATGAAACATATAATATTCATATTTCTGGTAGGTCAGTGATTTCTGTCCAACACATACCTCATCTCCATCCGCATCCAGCTTCGTCTCAGGCTTTTTCACAACTTCTCCATTGACCGTCACCAACCCTTTGCGGATCTGGTTCTTTACCTCTGTCCTGGTTCCCGCTCCTGCGTTTGCCAGGTATTTATCTAATCTTATCAGACTCATTTACTGTATTCTCCATCCGGGGTAGTATTTATTCTTAAGCGAGCCACCCGCTGCTTTGGCAAATCCCAGCGGATATCCGTCCACACAGACCAGAATCCAGCCTTTTAACCCATTTGCCTCGTCATCCTCAAGTTCAATTGTTTCACCCTTTAAATATTTCACTGCCCGTTCATCGCTGCTGGAAAAAGAGATGCTGTATTTTGCCTGTTCTCTTTTCAGACTCATTGCCAGTGCCTGGCTTGGCTCAAAACGTTTTTTCTTTATTTCACCCAGATATAATCCGGTGCGTAAAAAACGCAGTCCACGGATATTACCAAGGGCTTCCGGTATGGCATATACCCGGTTGTCATAGACGGTAATCGTCCTGCCTGTCAAATCCATTTTCAGATACTGGTCAAAAAATTCCTGACACTCCTTAGGCAGCACCTGTTTTTTCTTTTTCTGCTTCGCTGCTTCCCAGGCTGAAGAGAATTTGCCATTCTTTTTTAAAAGAGCTGCAAAGTGCCCCTCTCCAGCCATTTTATGGGGCCAGATCCGCACGCAGTTCTCTAATTGCTTATTTCCATCAGCTGCCCCTGGAATGCCTTTCCCGAATCCCTCATAGCCTTTCATGGGTATCACTTCAAAATCCGGTCTTTCCCTCAGAAGAGAAGCAATGGAACATTCATCCTCCAGCGCAGAAAAAGTACAGGTAGAATATAGCAATAATCCTCCCGGCTTTAACAGATCGGCTGCCGTCAGCAGTATTTCCTTTTGGATCTCAGCATAATATTCCGGTCCGTGCTCCAGCCAGCTCTTTATCATAGCCGGGTCTTTACGAAACATCCCTTCCCCGGAACAGGGTGCATCAATTAAAATTTTATCAAAAAATTCTCTAAAATAAGGCAGAAGCTTCTGTGGCGTTTCGCTGGTAACCAAAATATCTGGTATCCCAAATAATTCCAGATTCTTCAAAAGCCCTTTTGCCCTGGAATTGCTGATATCATTGGCAACCAGCACTCCGGTACCCCTTAATTTTGCCCCCAGCTCCGTTGCTTTTCCACCGGGTGCTGCGCAGAGATCCAGCACACAGTCCCCTTCTGTAACAGGAAGCCTGTCTGCGGGTATCATAGCACTTGGTTCCTGCACATAGTATAACCCCGCATGGTAATGGGGATGCTTCGTAACGGACTGCGAGTCCTCATAAAAGAATCCATTTTCCACCCAGGGTATTGGTTTTAATGAAAAAGGTGTCAGCTTCAGAAATTCATCCACTGTTATCTTGCTTGTATTCACCCGGAGTCCATGAACCCGGTCCTGCCCCGCGCTGTTTAAATAAGCTTCATATTCCACTGCTCCCAGCAGTTCCTTCATGGAATCCGCAAATTCCTGTGGTAAATTCATCGATTGCTCCTTTTCAAAGAGAGTGTGCACACTCTTATATATGTATTTTATTTTCCGTTGAGTATCAGCATCCTGCACGCTGCAAAATATCCGTCACACTCAATGGTTTTTTCAAACACGTTCCAGTGACTGGGCGCGGTATCCTTCTGCAATAATATCCAGCTGCTTGTGGAAACGTTCCAGCTGTTCGATATCGTTCAGTTCATAGATACGGTAAAATTCGTCCTGAATCTTAATAATTTCTCTCTTATTTGCCAGATGGTACAGATTCTGTATGTTATTCAAGATGTCAGACACCAGGTTCGCCTGGATCTGGAACGAATTCTGTGCATCCATGATCTCACTTCGTACAGAGGACATCTCATTGTCCAGTACGATAATCGCATCTGCCGCTTTGCTTAATTTCATCCGGATATGCTCCGGAATATTGCGCTTATATTTATACTGCAGTGAATGCTCGATTGTAGACCAGAAATTCATTGCCAGTGTCCGGATCTGTATCTCAACCTGAATCCTTTTACTGCCGGCAAGGGTCTGGACTTCATAATAGACGATCATATGATAGCTGCGGTAACCGCTGGATTTCATATTGGTGATGTAATCCTTCTCACTCTTGACCGACATATCGGTTCGGTTTCGGATAATCTCCACTACTTTTTCAATATCCTCCACAAACTGGCAGATAATGCGTACGCCTGCTATATCATCTAATTTTTCTTCTATCTCATTCAGCGGTATTCTCTTTTTCTGTGCCTTCTCCAATATGCTGGATATGGCTTTTACCCGCCCCATAACCTGTTCTATCGGTGAATACTTTCCCCTGGCCCGATGCTCTCTGATCAGATGCTCAAACTTCACGGTCAGCTCATTCACTGCTAATTCATATGGATCCAGTATTTCTCTCCATAATTGTATTTCCATATACCTGATTCTCCTCTTAACTATAATAATTCCCCTTAATATTTTAGTATATCGTAACAGTTCAGACAAGCTGCCCTGTTACTGCAAAAATCCATTTATAATCGCTTGTGCGATGGGATTTTGCACTCCTGAATCACTTTCTCACGGGATGTGCAGTAAATGCGCATACCTATTTGAATTGTTACAGTATATCATACTTCATATGCATATTTCAACTTTCGATCTTCTAAATAACGAAGAACCCAGTAGGGGTTAACACTGACTTCTTCCTTCCTTGCTGTTTTAATATAGATGCCAAAATGCAGATGCACGTCAAAATTCCCCGTGGTACCTTCTATTTTACTATACCCGGTATCTCCCATATATCCCAGAAGTTCTCCTGCCTGAACCTCATCACCCTTTTTTAAAATCCCCGCATAAGAACTCAGATGAGCATAGTAGAAATATCCGCCGTGTTCCGAACGTATACCGATACGCCATCCGCCTTTTTCCAGCCATCCAACCTGTTCTACAACACCATTTGATACACTGACCACGGGATATTTGCCTCTGACATTTTCTTGTGGGAAAATATCCGTTCCTTCATGCCCACGCTTGCCGCCGTAATTACGCTCCAGCATCCAGGAGTCCTCAAAGGAAGTCTGGGATTCTTTCTCACTGGTACTGTCCGGCACTGGATAATACATGACGTCCTCCCAAATGGCGGCATAACTTTGCTGGATTTCCTGCAGCGCATGTAAATTATATGCCTGAAAATACGTACGCCACAGATAATAATCGGATGGGGTAAGCAAAGAGGTTTTCACATTTTCTAGTTCAAATTGATATTTGGGCATCCATACAGACAGCAGATCATAGACCGGCACATCTTCCGATTTACTGATTTCCATCAGCCGCCTGTAATTATCCTCTCCAATTTTTTGGCTGCGAAATCCCATTGTCTCGTTGGACTGAAACGTTAGATTGAATATTTTTCCCTGGGTATGTAAATAATCGATGCATCCATAACAAAAAATGCCCACCAGAAGAATTACAAAGATATTTCGAAGAAGCTTTATTTTACTCATATTTTGGACGCACAGGCTTTCTATTCTCCTGATTAATATATGCGTAAAATATCCGATTTAGAATCAAAAATTGACATTTTTTCAGGAATGAATCTCTCCAGGGACTTCATATACTATAAAAAACATATTCGCGCTGTCTGGCGTAAATAACGAGATATAATAAAAAACAATGTATCTGCATTCAATCGTGCAGACAATTATATATTGTTATTTATGCCAGATAGTCACAGGTACAGCATCTATGAAAAAAATGCTCTATGGCCTGGTCATTACGACCGCACTGATCTTTCTCTATCTCTGCCCGGCAGACGGCTTTGACGCCTCTCTCGCCGGACTGCTCCTCTGGTTCCAGACATTGGTACCTACCCTGCTGCCTCTGATGATCCTCTCCAACCTGATTATAGGTCTTGGACTGATCGAACCGCTGATGTTTCTGTTTGCTCCCATCTTTCGATTTCTGTTCGGCGTAGGTACAAACGGAAGCTATGCACTCACTGTTGGATTCTTCTGCGGATACCCCATGGGTGCCAAGGTCATTGCAGATCTCACCAATGAAAAACAGATAACCCTTTCAGAAGCACAATATCTTTTAGGATTTTGCAACAATGTAAGCCCGATGTTTATTATCAATTTCCTTGTATTGGAACATCTGCATAAGGAAGAACTGATTATTCCCACCATTGTAATCATATATGGTGCTCCATTACTCTATGGATTGTTTTCCGGAATAAAATGCAGAAAACAATTCCGGGAATCCACTTCTTTACATACAAATACAGCACCTACCACGACATTGAATTTTGGACTGGTAGATGCCTGTATTATGAACGGTATAATAAATATCACAAAACTGGGGGGATACATTATGCTCTTTGCAATTCTGGCAAAAATCGTATTATATCTGCCCATCTCGAATGCAGTCATAAAAGCTTTCCTGGTCGGCATCATGGAAGTGACCAATGGGATCCATACCATATCTATGGAAAATGCATCCTTTACCATCCAATACCTGCTTTTAATTGCAATTTGTTCTTTTGGCGGATTATCTTCAATTGCCCAGACAGAAAGCATGATACACGAAAGCGGTCTTCGCCTTTCCAAATATGTAATATCAAAGCTCATTATTACTGTCATCGCCCTTGCACTTGCCGCATGTTATCTGCTGTAAAAAAGGTTTCATCCAAAAATTTAACGAAACACTTTATTCTGCAGCTTCGCCTTCGCCGCTCTCTTCCATAGCTGTTGCAACGTAGTTATTCGGAACAGACTGCGGAGACAGTTCGCTGCGGTTTTTATTTACAATATCATAACAAGACTGAATGGAATTCAGGAAGGTATTGTATTTCGCACCTGCCGTATCAATTGTATGGCTCATAATTTTTTCTAAGTTTTCCAGCATTTCATCCGTATATTGAATCGCACTCATACGAATACTGTTTGCATCATTTGTTGCATTGTCCAGAATTTCCTGTGCCTGGCGGTTGGTATGCTCTAAAAGCGCATTGGACTGTGCCACTGCCTGCTGCATGATTTCATCCTGGCTGATCATCTGCTGCTGCTGTGAAGTAGCATCTGCAAGCATACTGTCCGCTTTTGCCTGGGCATCTGCCAGTATGGCATCCTTATTGCTGATAATCTTCTGGTATCTCTTTATCTCATCCGGAGTCTTCATACGAAGTTCTCTAAGTAATTCTTCCAGTTCTTCTTTATTTACAACAATTTTAGTAGAAGACAAAGGCTGAAATTTACAACTGTCTACATACTCTTCAATTTCTTCAATAATTTGTTCGATTCTGCTGCTCATTATAATCTCTCCTTATTATTCTTTCTTTCCCATATTTTATTATAAATTCTATCAACTACGACCGGTGGAACAAATTTTGAAATATCTCCGCCATAAGCGGCTACTTCCTTCACAGTTGTCGAACTCAAATAAGCATATTCCAAACTTGTTGTAAGAAATATAGTATCGATATCCTGATCCATAATACGGTTCGTCTGCGCCATCTGCAGTTCATAGTCAAAGTCTGTTATCGCCCTAAGTCCCCTTACGATAAACTTTGCATCACATTTTTTTACAAAATCTATGGACAGTCCCGTAAATGATTCAATACGGATATTCGTTATGTCTTTTGTCGCTTCAAGTAATATATTAACACGTTCCTCTACAGAAAACAACGGGGTTTTTGTATTATTATTCAAAACTCCTACGATCAGCTCGTCCACTAATGCTGCCGAACGTGCCATTACATCCAGATGTCCAAACGTCACCGGATCAAAACTTCCCGGATATACTGCTCTTCTCATGCTAATCTCCCTTCGGCCCGCTTTATGAAGACATGGGCGTTTGTCTTATATTCTTTATACTTTTCCATTCTGTAACCAATACTTTCCAGATATGAAAAATCTGTCTCTTTGGATGCTTCCACGATAATCATGGTATCTTCCGTAATACAGGAAGAATCTGCAAATGCCTCCAGGACACGTCTTTCCCACTCCAGATTATAGGGGGGATCCATAAACACAAGATCAAATGGTTCCTGCCCTTCTAACTTATGTATTGCACTTATGGCATCACAGGGCATTACCTGCGCCCGTTCATTCAGCTTTGTAAATTTGAGATTCTCTTTAATACACTCCACAGCCTGGCGGTTGTTTTCTGCAAATGCAGCGAAGGACGCACCACGGCTTAACGCCTCAATCCCAATTGCCCCGCTTCCGCTGAACAAATCCAAAAACCTGCAGTCATACATATCATTTTGCAGCATATTAAACAAAGTCTCTTTTATCCTGTCTGTCGTTGGCCTGGTATCAAGTCCAGGTACTGTTTTCAAAGGCAGGCGTTTCGCCGTCCCTGCTACTACTCTCATAGAATCTTCCTACCTTTATTGTAATGTTATTCCGTACTATTATAGTTGTTTTTTGGTGTTCATGTCAATTACTTTTGTTGACATTTATGGTAGAATTAAGAAAAATCAGTAACAGTTCAGACAGATCTGCGCATTTACTGCGCTGATCGTGCGAATACCTGGAGCATATAGACATCCATCTCTTCGCCGAAGGCGGATTTCAATGGGCTGGTTGTGTAACAGTTCATGCCGACTGAACTGTTACACAAATCACCAGATAATTGTACAGTCACTGGAGAAAGAGGTGAAATTTGACAAAAATGACAGAAGATATCAAATCTGTTAAAATTCCCCCATAATAACCTTATAAGAGCGTGTTTCAAATATCTGCAATCAGTATACACGCTTATCACAAAGAAAAACGCATAAATAGATCAAATAATTTTGAAACACGCTCTTATTCATTTCATTTAGTTAAAAAGTCCCGCCCCTTGCATGCGGGAACAAAAAGAACCGGAATTAATTTAAATAATGTTCCAGATCTCCTGTTACAATAAAGGAAACCCATTCTGCTATATTGGTAGAGTGGTCCGCCATACGTTCCACATATTTTACAATAAGCAGGTAATCCGTATATGCTTTGATCGCTTCCGGATTGTGTTTCATTGCCACGCAGAGCTCATCTTTGATCTGGAAGAAATAATCATCCACAGTATCGTCCATGGCGATAATTTTTTCAATAGGCCACACATCTTCTTTTACAAAACACTGGATGGTCATATTTACCATCTTCTTCATGACACCTATCATCTCAGTTATCCCTGCCGGCATGGGCACCGGATCTTCTTTTGCCAGTTCAATAATGTATTCTGAAATATCACTGCAATGGTCTGCAATACGCTCGATATCTGCTATCAGACGCATAATGGATGTCACTCTTCTAAGGTCTGTGGCTACCGGCTGCTGCTTTGCCACAATACGGATACATGCTCTCTCTGTCTCCCGTTCCAGACAGTCCATTTCATCATCCTGCTCCATAATTTCCTTTGCAAGCTCCGCATCCGTTTCCGTAAGTGCTTTGATGACTTTGTTAATCAGGACTTCTAAAAGCAGCCCCATTTTTTCTACATTCAGCGTAATATCATCTAATTCCGCTATATAAGATTTTCTGGTTGTCATAAAACTGTTCCCCTTTCTGCCTCTATCAACCGAAACGGCCTGTGATATATTCTTCGGTTTTTTTCTCTTTTGGATTGTTGAATATCTGTATCGTATCACCATATTCTACCACATCACCAGTCAGGAAGAAAGCAGTTTTATCAGAAATACGGCTGGCCTGCTGCATATTGTGGGTAACGATCACGATCGTATACTTTTCTTTTAGCTCAACAGCCAGATCTTCTATTTTCAAGGTGGAAATCGGGTCCAGCGCACTGGTCGGCTCATCCATCAGAATAACTTCCGGTTCAACGGCAAGTGCTCTGGCAATACAGATACGCTGCTGCTGTCCCCCGGACATCCCCAGGGCGTTTTTCTTTAATCTGTCTTTTACTTCATCCCAGATCGCCGCCTGCTTTAAGCTGCGCTCTACGATTTCATCCAATTCCTGTTTCTTTTTTATCCCGTGGATCCTGGGGCCATATGCAACGTTATCATAGATACTCATTGGAAATGGATTTGGCTGCTGGAAGACCATGCCTACCCGCTGACGCAGTTTGATTACGTCTATATCGCCGTAAATATCCACATCATCCAGATATATCTTGCCTTCCACTTTTACCCCTTCAATCAAATCATTCATGCGGTTGATTGTTTTCAAAAAAGTAGACTTTCCACATCCGGAAGGACCTATAAAAGCAACAATTTCATTTTTTGGTATATTCATATTAATCTTATTCAAAGCTTTAAAGTCCCCGTAATAAAGATTCAGATCCTCGACACGAAATTTAGGATTTTCTATCGGATTCATAATGCCTACTCTCCTTTTTTACTCAGAAGTTTTTTTGTAACCATTTTTGATGCAAAGTTTAGAACAATGATGATCACCAGCAGTACAATACCAATTGCACATGCCGTAGTTAAATCATTTTCTTCTTTCATCAGGGTATACATTTTAATCGTTAAGGTAGCGCCGCTTGCTGAATTTCCAAAGAGTGCACCCGGAATCTGTGCAACGGTACCTGCTGTTAACAGAAGTGCTGCCGACTCTCCTACAATACGTCCGATACTAAGCAATACGGCAACTAATATTCCTGGCAGTGCATTTGGCAGAACCACCTTGGACACCGTCTGCAGCCTGGTTGCACCCAGTCCTAAGGAAGATTCCCGATAAGTTCTGGGGATGGCTTTTAATGCCTCTTCAGTAGTGGTGATTATCGTAGGAAGCAGTATAATACTAAGGGTCAACGCACCTGCCAGCAGGGAATACTGCAGTCCGCATATTTTTACAAAAAACAACGAACCGAACAAACCATAAATAATGGATGGAATACCAGCAAGGTTTTCGATGGCAAAATGAATCGTTCTCATCAGCTTACCGGGTTTCGCATATTCGATCAGATAAACAGCCGATAAAATTCCGATTGGTGCTGCAATCAATAATGATAAACCAATCATATATAGTGTTGTTACCAGCATTGGACGGATACCACCACCAGGTCTTACCACTTTTATCTTTAAATTGGTATCTTTTAAGCCCGCAATCTGATTTTTTAATTCCGTAAGGGACTTCTTTACGGAATCGGGGTTTTTGGGATCTGTCTCTTTTACCATAGAATCCACACTGATGCTTCCGATCTTGGAAATAATATCTTTCTTTTCAACGGGATAAGCTTCTTTCTTGGGATTTAAAGCATCCTTCAGCGGAGAAGTCTTATCCATTTCACTGATATATACCTTTTTATCTTCGTTTATATTCAGCGTAATTCCAAGGGAGGGAATATATCCTTCCTGTCCGTTATCCGGCATATCTGAAGCTGCCTGTGACGTTACATAAGTAGTTTTGTCCTCATAATTCCTGGTCAGGAAATTTAAGTTGATTCCCGGCAGTCCTTTTACCACAATAAATCCAATGATAACAACAAGTATAAACACCGTAAATCCGGCAGAACCATAGATCAGGCCTTTTACAATGGAATCTTTCGTTTTCCTGCTCATGATTTTTCACCTGCCTTGCGTGTAATTTTTAATAAGGTTAAATTAACAATCATAATAAAGATAAATAAGATAACACCGGTTGCAAAGAGCATTTCCTGCTGTCTACCGGATGCATAGCTCATCTCCATGGCTATATTCGTCGTTAGCGGACGCACCATGGACCAGATACTGTCCGGCAGGCCCTGTGTGGGATTACCCGCTATCATCATAACAGCCATCGTCTCTCCGATTGCACGTCCAACACCCAAAACGGTAGCCGAAAGAATACCTGATTTTGCTGCCGGAAGTACTGCTTTAAAAATCGTCTGCACTTTGGATGCCCCTAAACCAAGGGATGCTTCCCGGTATGATTTCGGTACTGATTTTATGGCACTTTCTGATAGGGAAACAATAGTCGGTAATATCATAATTGTTAATACAATGATTACTGCCAGCAATGACTGCCCCTGGACCTGGGGGGATATCTCCTTAATAATCGGAACGATTACACCCAGACCAAAAGCACCGTATAGAACAGAAGGAATGCCAGCAAGTAGTTCAACCGCTGGCCTGATTACCTTTACAGCTCCTTTTGGTGCTATTTCAGCAATAAAAACTGCTGTGAGGACACCAATCGGCACACCGATTACAATTGCTCCTGCTGTAGCCAATACAGAAGCTACAATCATATAGAAGACTCCGTACACGTTTTGTCCGGGAGCCCATCTGGTTCCGGTGATGAAATCGATAAAACTGTAGCTGTCAGGACCAAAAAATGGCCGTAATCCTTTGTAAAAAACAAATACTATAATTGCTATTACCGAAATAACTCCCACCAGGGCACAGAGCAAGAAGATTCCTTCTACTACTTTTTCAAATACGTCTCTCTTTACATTTCGGTTCATATTTTCCTCCAGGTCCGCAATCTACTGCGGGTTAAATTTATGCAGCCTGACGCATTTTTGTAAATGTTTATCGCAAGATGCAGGTCCCGCTCCGGGTAATCTTACCGCAAAGCGGGACGCTTTTCTTATATTAATTTTACAGATGTGATGCGGTGTTCCCCATTAGTCTACGCGGATACCGCCATGGTTATCTACAGCCGCCTGTCCTTCTTCAGAGATGGCAAATTCTAAGAATGCTTTACCTGCATCTGTTACTTTGTCATCATAGTAGCAGAAAAGGAATGGTCTGCTCAGTGGATATTCTCCGGATTTTGCTAATTCAGCAGTTGGCTCAACGCCTGCCACTGTAAGAGATTTTACTGTGTCATCGATGAAAGAGAAGGATACATAACCAATTGCATTTTCATTTCCGGCAACTGCTGCCTGTACAGGACCATTTCCTTCAGATACAGATGCATTTCCGGAAAGTCCGCCTGCATCTTCCAGTTTGATTAACTCTTCAAATGCACTTCTTGTTCCTGAACTTTCTTCACGTGATACTACGAAGATATCTTCATCATTTCCGCCAACCTCTTTCCAGTTTGTGATTTTACCGGAGTAGATATCTGCCAGCTGCTCTTCTGTAATGTCTTTTACTGCTTCATTTGCAGGGTTTACAATAATTGCAATTCCATCATAAGCGAAAACTTCTGTCTTTAATGCGTCTTCTTTTTCTTCATCCTTTATTTCTCTGGATGCAGCACCGATATTGTTTGTTCCAGATTTTGTATCGGTAATACCTGCTGAGGAACCGCTGCCTGTGTACTCGATGGTTACGTCAGGATTCTGCGCTTCAAACTCATCTTTCATATCGTTTAAGATCTTTTCTACGGAAGTAGATCCTGTAATTACTATATTTCCACTGATATCTCCTGCGGGAGCTTCGCTTCCGTCTGCACTTGCTGACTCGGATGAAGCTGCTTCTGTTGTTGCTGCCTGTGTGTCACCAGCCCCTGCTTCTGTAGCTGCTGATGTACTTGGTGAGGATTCTGTGGTTCCTGTATTGCTTCCGCAAGCAACCAGTCCTAATGTCATAATACCAACTACCGCCATTGCGATTAATTTCTTCATAATTTTTTCCTCCAAAACTTTTCTAATTTGTTCTTACAAGAAAGTATTCTAATAGATGCGTATAAAGATTATATATTGTATATGTAAAGTTTATGTAAAATCAGAAATTATACTTATAAAAACAAAAAATGCTTTTTTTTGACAGCGGTAAAATCAGTAAAGTTAAAAACCCCGCTTCGAGCAGCGGGGTTTTTAACCCTCGCGGCAGTCACCAAATGGACGCGCCAGCGTGTCCGTTTGGCTCGTTGCTCGCGGGAATCATATTTTACGAATAAAAAAAGCCGTTTTATCAAGAAATTTCTTGAAAAACAGCTGTTTTATTATATTTGACTTATAAATGAATGGTAATTTCGGTTCCATCATCCGGTGTACTGTGGACTTCGATATATCCTCCCTGATATTCTACTACGTGCTTTACAATTGATAGTCCTAATCCTGTACCGCCTGTCTGTTTGGAATGGCTTTTATCAATTCTGTAAAATCTTTCAAATATGCGCTCCTGGTATTTGCTGGGAATGCCGATTCCGGTATCGGACACTTTAATTACCGGATGCTGGTCCTCTTCATAGATGGAAATTGTTACCTTTCCTCCCTGTCTGTTATACTTAATGCCATTTTCGCAAAGATTATAAATCAGATCCAGCATCATCGCGCGCACAGCCACCAATTTAACCGGAGATCCTTCCAGATGCAGGGTTACCATATTCCGTTCTGCTACCGGCAGTAAACGTTCTATAATTTCCGATGAGATTTCATACAGATCCACAAGTTCTTTTGTGGTACGGGCATCTTTTTCATCCAGGCGGCTTATTTTAATAATATCCTCCACCAGAGAAATGAGGCGCGCTGCCTCCTTATAGATTTTACCTGCAAACTGGGGAATATCCTGAGGCTGAACCATACCGTTCTGCATCAGTTCCGCATATCCGGAAATAGATGTGAGCGGCGTTTTCAATTCATGGGATACATTGGCTGAAAATTCCCGTCGCATTTTTTCGGCCTTGTATTTCTCCGTAATATCCAGAACAAAGAGGACCGCACCCTGAATGCTTCCTTCCTGGATTACCGGATTTCCAAAAAATTGAATGGTAGTTTCATCCAGTTTTAAGATCTCGCTGTGGGTTTCCCCCTTCATTGACTTTTCCACTGTATTCTGAAGCTGCTGGCTGCGGTTAAAGAGTGAAATATTCTTCCCGATATAGTGCATGCTTGGTGCACCCAGTATATTTTTACAGCTCTGGTTAATGAATACAATTCTGGATTCTTTATCCAGCAAAATTAAACCTTCATTCATATTGGTGGTGATGGTATTAAATTTTTCCTTTTGCTCAATAAGGTCCGCCATCTGATCCTTAATCTGGTAATTCTGTTTTTCTATTCTGTTCAGCAATGGAAATAACTCATTAAAGGATACCTTCTGGGTTGGATGCTGCAAGTCTATATTGTTAATATTGGAAATAATTCCATTTGCCAGTTTGGTGGCAATCAGGAAGGAACCCAGTAAAATAATCAGTGAGATCACACATGCTGCCGGCAGAACTTTCATAAATGTAGGAATCAGCCCGTCAATCGTCCCTGAGACACGCAGAAAGCTGCCTGACGACAATTTTATTGCATAATAATAAGTATGCTGCCTGAGTGTATCTGATGTTCTTTTTGATATACCGGTTCCATTTTTAGATGCATCTATAATTTCGGGGCGTTCCAGGTGGTTTTCCATCTTGCTGGCATCTGCCTGACTGTCGTATATAACCTTTCCATCCGCATCGATATAGGTGATTCTGGATGGTGTCTGTGCCTCAATATCATCCAAAAAAGAAACAGGGTCCGCCAGGCCTTCATAGGCCTTGGCGATGTACACTGCTTCTGTCTTTAATTCGTTTTTTAATTGCTGCTGCATGTTATAATTAAAAAAAAGTACAAATGCAGCCGTTATGAAAATTACAGTTAAAATCCCCAGTCCGAAAACATTTTTATAGATTTTCTTTTTCATTCTTTGTTTCCCATTTTATAGCCTACCCCGCGGACGGTTTCGATCATATTACCGCTGGCACCTAATTTCTGCCTGAGCGATCCGATATGAACATCAACGGTACGGCTTTCCCCTTCGTAATCATAGTTCCAGATTACTTCCAGTATTTTATCCCTGGAAAGTACAATCCCCTGGTTTTTCATCAAATACGTAAGAAGTTCAAATTCTTTGTAGGTCAGGATCACCTCTTTGCCACTGACTGTTACTTCGTGCTTCTGGATATCCAGACGAATATCCCCAAGCACCATCATATCGGTAGATATACTCTTCTGGCTTCTGCGCAGGACTGCTTTGATTCTGGAGATCAGCTCCATGACACCAAAAGGCTTCGTCACATAGTCATCTGCTCCCACGTCCAGCCCCTTGACCTTATCGTATTCCGTGGATTTTGCCGTCAGCATAATGACCGGTATATCCTTATATTCATTTTTAGCGCGCAATTTTTTTAGAATGCTGATGCCGTCTTCATCCGGCAGCATAATATCCAGCAAAATCAAATCCGGGCTCCCATCCTTCAGACCTTTGTAAAACTCTGCAGCATTCTCAAAACCAATCGCTTCATACCCGGAAGTTTTCAGGGCATACGCTACTAATTCTCTGATATTCATATCATCTTCTACACAATAAATCATCTGACTCATAAACTTATCAAACCTCCAAATGTCTGTTTACAGGCTCTTGTACTGATCTGCTGTCGTTTGCAGCGTGTTTAATGTTCACTCATTACGTACCCTGCCAGATTATAGGCATGATCCGAAATTCTTTCCAGATTGCTGATAATATCCAGGAAGATAACTCCGTTAGTTGGATTGCACAGCTGTTTGGAAAGCCGTTCGATATGGGTTTCACGCAGCTCTTCTTCCATATTATCGACCATATCTTCATAGGTTACTACTTTCGTAGCAGCATCAATGCTTTCTTCTTCCCTTGCTTTCATGGCATAAATGAAAGAGTTGGTAACCAGTTCCATGATCTCGCTCAGTTCTTTCCCTGCTTCGTCGGAGAACTGAATATCGTCCTTCGCCTTGTTTTCCGCCAGTTCTGCGATATTCTCCGTATGGTCACCCACACGCTCAATGTCACTTACGGAATAAAACAGATTGTTTATAATGGTATGCTGGTCTTCATTTAAAGAAAGATTGCTGATTTTTACCAGATATTCGGTAATCATCTTCTCCATGCTGTTAATGGTTTTTTCCGTTTTATAGACAGCCTCTATTTTTTCCATATCATTATGAAGTACTGCATCAAATGCATTCTGCATATTTGCCTGGGCAATTCTTCCCATATGAACAACTTCCAGAATCGCATTCTCAACTGCAAAGGTAGGTGTTTCTAAAATACGGTCATCTAAATGACGCAGTGTAATTACTTCGTCTGATTCGCTTCCTTCCAGAACTTCGCCTCCCTTATCCGGAACAATAAGACCTGACAACTGAACCAGTTTGTTCGCAAATGGGAACAGTATAATCGTACAGATAATATTAAATACCGTGTGGAAAATAGAAATTCCAACACTACCGATTCCTGCCGCCGCAAACACCGGATTCAGCTGGAAGATTCCAAACATCGCCGCTCCGAATATAACCGCTCCGATCATATTGAAAGATAAGTGGATGATAGCTGCACGCTTTGCATTTCTGGGTGCCCCGATACTGGATAAAAGTGCAGTAAAGCAAGAACCTATATTAGAACCAAGACTTATGTATATTGCTGAGCTTGCCGTAACTACACCGCCGGTTGCCGCCAGTGTCTGAAGAATACCTACAGATGCGGAAGAACTCTGCATAATTCCGGTAACCAAAGCACCGATTGCAATTCCAAGGAAAGGGTTGCTTCCGAACAATGCAAATGCTTTTGTAAAGATAGGCAGTTCTGTATAGGAAGAAGCAGCATTTTTCATGAAATCAAGTCCAATGAACAATAATCCAAGACCGATAATGATTTCACCAATTGTTTTCTTTTTCTGCTTTTTGGAAAACATAATAAAGAATGCTCCAATTCCAACTAACAGGGGTGCATAAAGTGATGGCGAAACAGCTTTGAAACTATCCCCAAGCTGTCCTAATGATACGATCCAGGATGTGATACAGGTACCAATATTCGCACCCATGATTACGCCTACAGCCTGTCCCAGATTCATTATGCCTGCATTTACAAATCCAACCACCATAACGGTAGTTGCACCACTGCTTTGAATGATTGCTGTGATCAAGGCTCCAACCAGAATTGCCATTACCCGGTTGTTCGTCAGAACTCCCAGCAGCTCCCTCATTTTGTTACCGGTTGATTTCTGGATTCCATCCGACATGCTGTGCATGCCGTAAAGGAACATACCAAGGCCTCCGCAAAACATAAACAAATTCTGTACGTCATTAATTGACATCTGATAATCCTCCTAATTAAACCAAATCTTTTTCATAATTATAGAAATTCACGTAACAGTTCAGACAGGTATGCGCATTTACTGCGCATACCGTGAGAAAGTGATTCAGGAGTGCAAAAATCCCATCGCG
>NZ_JAWYAJ010000322.1:0-16947 GCF_034124845.1 Robinsoniella sp. | reverse complement strand
TTCTCTTTGGTAGTTTCATTGAACATATTAATTGCTAATATGAATCTGGAATTGTCAAATAGTAATATCTCACTCTTCTTCCTATATTTTCACAAAAAGTTCACAGTCTTATATTTAAATATATATCATATTTTCATCAATTTTTCACCCCATATCGACTAACTGGTAGCTATCCTTGTCTAGTTGGTAATACTATCCATTTTTTTGCAGTAGATAAATCCTTTCAAAAAAAATAGAGGCATGCAAATGTACGCCTCTACTGTTCACCCCTCAGTCTATTCTATCTTTTATCTATTGTATATTTTCTTCATAATGAAAACAACTTCACCCTTATGTTCTGCCACCCGATAGCCCTGAAAGAACTCTTCATTTTTATCGACCTCTCTTAGAATTTTTTCTAAGTTATCAATCCTTTTACCAGGATACTGTTGATCTCCGTTAACTTGGTAATATATTGTTTCGATCCAAATATAATCTAACGTACCATCTCTCAAGTATATTTCCCTGTTTATCGATTAGATCAAGAGAAATATTTATTTCGTAACCTTTATTCAAAAAAAATCTGGATTTTTCTTCAGATATTGATTCATTTGAAGCCGCATCTTATTTAAAATTTCAGGTGTTATTTCATTTCGGAGCAAACAGGCGGGGAATTTGTCTGCACGTAAGAAATACCACATCTATTTGCAAATGGTTAGATGAAAATGACAGCAACAGCTAACAAAAAATCCCCCGCAGGTTGGTTCTGCGGGGGAAATTCTTGTGCAACTATGCACATACATATTAGCTTTTTAACTGGTTTTATCATAGCCCAGATAAACGGATTTGTCAACCCTCTGTTTCAAATTCTATTACTCTACCTTAATCTTACATTTTGCACTCTTTCCATTGCTGCTCTTAACGGTAATTGTTGTTGTTCCTTTCTTTTTTGTCCTTACCAGACCCTTGGAAGTAACTTTTGCTACTTTGCTGTTAGAACTGGTCCATTCCAGCTTCTCCGTTGCCGTAATCGGATTTCTTACAGCTTTCAGAGAGAGGGATTTTCCCTTTCGGATGGATAGTTTCTTATCCATTTTGATACTCTTCGTCGTTACTTTCCCTTTCTGGACTTTCACTTTCAGTTTCACTTTACCGCCTAAAGTACTGGTTACGGTGATATAAGCAATTCCCTTTTTCTTTCCGGTGATTGACATTTTGCCCTTTTTCACCTTAACGGTTACCAGTTTTTTATTACCGGACTTGGCTGAACGTATCTTCTCACCTGCCGGGGAAGAAGTGCTTATCTTTACTGCAGTGGTAGATTTATTCACCTGCAAGGGAATTGATTTGGCATTTAATTTAATAACAGGTGCCTTTACTGTTACTTTACAGCTTGCTTTCTTTCCTCCGTCTGCAGTGCACACTGTAATGACTGCTGTTCCCGGTTTACCTGCCTGGATTGTACCGTTTCCATTCACAGATGCTACCGACTTATTAGAGGACGTCCAAGTAACTGTCTTATTTGATGCATTAACAGGGGTAATGCCTGCCGTGAGGGTCACTTTTGATTTTACCTTTATGGTGAGTGAGCTTTTATTTAGCTGCACTCCCTGGACCAAGATCTTCTCGGGTACCGGAACTACCTTCTTTGGCTCCAGCTTCGTGATTGCATTTTTAAGTACCGCCGCTGCCTGGTCTATTTCACTTTGGGCAGCCTCTGCTTTATTCATCACCGCTTCTGCTTTTACCAGGGCTTCCTGCATTACTTTTACAGAAGCATCTGTATACTTCGACGTATCTGTTTTCTTGGCATTTTGAATCAGTTCTTTCAATGCTGTCTTGTCTGCCGCTTCTTTTGCGCTGATGTGGACAACTGCCTTAATATTCTTATAAGCCGGATCCAGTTCTTCTTCTGCAGTCATATTAAAGATCAGCGTTCCATCATATGCCACGTTTATGCTCTTGACTACCGTATGACGGCAAGGGTCAAACAGTCCTCCAACACCTGGTTTGCCTGCATGCGGGTCCGGATATGGACGCGCATGGTAGACAAGCGCCAGGTTCCCATATTCATCCAGAACCACGGAATTATGTCCGCCGCCCACATGCTGGCCCCCTCCGATGGATCCGTCTGCAGTATCATAAGAGCTGAGTACCGGATAATTTAGATTGGTCCAGCTGTCCGGGTTCATAAGGTCGCTGCCTTTATCCGCCATCATCAGACCAAGGGTGTAAAATTTATCAACGGTTGCCGCTGAATAACTGATATAAACTTTATCGCCATAGGAGAACAGATACGGTCCTTCTACGACTAACTGGTCATTCCCCTCAGGATTACCGGCTGTAATGGAGCCTTCATAGACACCGTATTCCCATGGCCACTGACCGGATTTGATCAACTGAGGACTTCCCTCAGGCTGAGGTATCACGCCTTCACCGCCCTTTGCCTTTATGACATAAAGATTTGCAGCGCTTGGAATGATATAGTACCCCTGTCCACCATCATCTTCATAATAAGAGACATCAAAGGATGCATTTGCCGGAGCCGGGAGATTCATTTCAATTGGTGTCCCCCACTGATCAGCATCCAGCATGCCGCCGTTCTTCATCTGCTCTGCACTTCCCTCGTAAGGGATAAGTATCGACCTGCTGCACCATCCCCAATCGGTATCACTTTTAATTCCTGCGGAACCAAAATCATGTGCACCTACAATACAATACCATTTTCCATTGATTTTATGGAATTCAGGCGCCCAGATAAAGGAGCCCCAGCGGTCCCCAATTTTGGATTCCATAATGTAATGCTCATTTGCTGTCTTCAGTCCTTCTATGGTGCTGGCACGACGGATATCCAGCTTTCTGTAGGAATCATTGCGTGCCTCACCTTCATTGTTCCAGTTCATGTTTTTCTCATAATAAGAACCGGTGGAATAGTAATAACCATCATCTTCGTTATAGAAGATATGGGGATCTGCACGTTCTTCAATAAATGGATATGCATAAGAATCCTGCTGCACTTCACCGGATATTTCATAGATGCCCGCCTGTCCGGATGCGATCTTATCCAGATCCTGCTGGTTCCATTTTACCCCCAGGTTCTTGGTGCTTCCATCACTGTAATCTGCGGTCACGGTTTCCGGCAGCTTCACGCTGTCACCGGCATTTGCCCGGATCTCCACCGATTCCATTCCCGTGTTGTGAACGGCCGCGTATTTCCTTGTTAAAGCCTCGTACTCTTTTTTGTCTGCCTCAAATACAGAGGTCTGTTCCTTCACTGCATTTTCCGGTATCCCTCCGGATACAGACGCCTTTTCATAATCTGCTTCTTCTGTTAATACCGGCACTGAGCCAGCATTCAGGTTATTCAGCATACTGACATAGGCTGCGCCCTTTTCATCCTTCCAGAATACTTTATAGCATTCTGCCAGGGAATCATAGACAATTTCAGGATCCTGTACTTTTTTGCCAACTGTATTCAGAACCAGATATCTCTCATTCTTAAAGCTTGTGTTTTCCCCGGAATCCCAGATATAAATGCCGTCCTTATTATTATTTCCCGATGCTGCTGCACCAAGGCTTCCATCCTTATAGCGGAATAACACCGGTGACCCCATCTGATTATCCGGGTTTGTTTTCTGGTCTTTCTCCCACTTCACATATAATATGGCCTTGCCTTTATTTAATGGTACAAATGAATCAGACTGCGTATCTTTCGCTGCCAGGAATAATGCATCAGAGCGTCTGCTGTCAGCTGCAGCCAGAAGATCCCCTTCTCCGGTATAAAGATTACCGCCCTCTACAACGTAACTTAGAATCTGCCCCCCTGCTGCCATTACGGTAGCCTGTTTTGTAATCACTGTATTTCCAATCACAGCTTTTACCATTACTTCCTGGTTCTCCTGATCCCCTGCAGGCCTATGAACGGTACCATCCGCATCAATTACGCCCTTTGGTTCACTGGACCAGATCACGTCTTCTCCATTTACTGTGCTTTGCATATTGCCGGAGATATACCTTGGAATGTGAAGTGTCGTTCGATAACGTCCCGCTGCTGCACCTTCTTCTGATGCTATGGTCAATTCATACACAGACTCTTCTGTATATGCACTGTTGCTGATCACTGCGGTTAAAGTAACTCTGGTTTCTTCTTTCTGGAAGTGAACCGTTCCGTTTTCCTCTACTACAGCAGGCTTATTTGATTTCCATTTCACTGAGCATTCTCCTGCCTGAACGGGCAGTTTCAGGTTCTCAATGACCGATAACCCATCCCCAATCTTCAGAGATGCCCTGGCCTCCTTCACCTTTTTAACCGGCAAGGATTTCTGATATAACTCAGAAACTTCTGTCATATTGAACTCTCTGCTGTAGATACGCAGGTCACAGAGATCTCCTGCAAAAGTATCATCTGCGTACTCCGATGCCCCAATATATGCCGTTAGTTTTTCTCCGAAGTCGGCTACTGTCTTGTTGTGGATTTCGGCTGTTCCCACTTTCTTTCCATTCAAATATCCGGTGATACGGTCTTTTGTAATTGTAACAGTATAATAAGCCCACTGATTCATATAATTCACGGTACTGATGCTGTTCTGGCTGGAGTTATTGATTCCCACTTCAGTAGTCCATGGATTAGCCGTGCTTCCGGCAGGCGGATCTGTTAATACCGCCTTATAATAACCATCCGGATTACAGGGATTTAAAATAAAGTAGTCTGCCGGGTAACTTCCCGTTTTCTTTTTCCCGTTAAAAGAAAATGCAGCCGTATTCATTTTAGAATCCTTATTCTTGATCCACATGGAAATCGTTGTACTGTTCTGTCCGTCAAACAGCCCTTCGGGCAGTGTCACATAATTTTTCTCCGATTTTGCTCCCCCGCTCAGGCGCAGTATGCCCTCTGTAAACTGTGTGCCTTTGCCGCCCATTACAGCATCCTTTTGTTTGCCCGAAGCTTCTTTCCCGTCGGTTTCCAGTCTGTAATGTGCCAGTAAATCTTTGGTGATATCCAATTGGGGATCATCGCCGCCTAACTCTTTCCCGCTTAATGCCCGGTTATAAACCTTTACATTATCAAAAGATCCCTTAAAATACGGATCATTACTATAGAAAGATTTTCCCAGATAGGCAAGCAGGTTCGATCCCAGATCACTAATGGAACGTACATAATCCCGTTTGTCTGCCAATACGCCATCAATATATAATGACATACTGTTCCCGTTCATAACGATTGCTGCTTTACTCCACTTGTCCTTAAAAGAACCATTGATCTGAACATCCCGCTCTTTGCCGTTACCCTGTGTGGTAATGGCGTTACGGATATTCCCCTGTTTTGTGCGCAGGAACATATATTTGCTGCTGTCCTGTCCAACACCAAATGTAAAGAAAAAGTTACTTGTAATTTCGGGTTTTACATCCATTACTAAGGTCATTTCATCAAGTCCGTCAAAAAATCCTCTTGGGAATTCTGCATAGGTTTTGCTGCTGCCATCCAGATATAATACCTGCCCTTTTTCGGCATCCTTTTTGATAACGGCATTGCCATAAATCCTGCCGTGATTTCCCTTGCCGGATGCATCCAAAATTGTAGCTTCTGATTTTTCTTCAAAATTATATTCCAGCACAGGCTCTTCTTGTGGTTCCATGTCTGATTTCACAGTCCACTTCTCCTGCAATGCATCATACTCTTCCTGAGTAACCGGAATCACAGTACCGTGCTTTGCACCGGTAGGCATCAGATAAGTGTCATCTTTCATGAGATGCAGGCTGTTTTCTGCTCCGATATTCTCTGAAATAAATGGAATGTACCCTCTTTTGGCCCCTCCATATTCATCTACCAGGGCGCACCATTTATCTTGATTAATAAACCGGAACATAGTAGGTCCTTCGTAATAACCCTTGTAGCTTTCTAACTCTGTATTCTTTATTTTCTTGAATACAGATCCTCTGTTTTTTTCTCCCTGTGCATAGCTTAATAACCGGTCAGCTGATTCCAGTGTCACATATGCATCTTTGTTATCTTTAATCAAACGGTAATATTTCTTGTCAACCTTTAAAATAGAAGCATCAATATTGCCATTAGGGTCGTCTGAATAGATCTCGGGCTGTGAAAATGTGTAAAAATCCCGGGTCTTTGCAACATAGATCCTGCTCTTTTCATACTGGTCAGTTTTTACGGAGCTGGACCAGTAAACCAGATATTCTCCGGTCACTTCATCATAAATAGCCTCCGGAGCCCATACATGGTCTGCCTGAATCGAGCTTCCCACATCCACCGCCCGGTGGTCTGTCCAGTTTACCAGATCCGTTGATTCCCAGATAATCAGGTCTTTACTGCCGTCCCTTGATGTCCACCACTGGCTCCCATATTTTCCGTTGCGGATATCCAGGTCGGTTGCGATCAGATAAAAGCGGTCCCCTTCTGCAGAACGGATAATGTATGGATCACGGACACTTTTATCGCCAAGTTCAGACGTTAATACCGGATCATTTTCATTCAGGTCGCTCCAGGTGATTCCATCCTGGCTAAGTGCAAAGTATATCTCCTGGTCATCCATCCTGGATTCATCACCACTGAAATAAGCGTACAGGTAACCCACATATTCTTTTGCCGTTTCTTTTGCTTTTACCGTTACATGGAAGGTCTTGGTATCCTCAAATGCCCCATACCGAATAACTGCACGTAAGGTAACTTTCTGATCGGTATTTCCTCTTGTCACGGTTCCCGCCGGTGTCTCTGCGTATTCCTTATTTGCGGAAGACTTGGTGGATATCACTTCTTCTTTATCGGAAGACCATGTGATCTCAGATCCATTTTTCCCTTCGGACGGAAGCGTAAGATTGCCCTTTACCATATTTTCCGTAACACCGTTCAGAACCAGTGCTTCCTTGTCGGCAGTAACTATCCTTTCCTCTTCCGGCACATCTCCCTCTTCAACAATAATGGTTCCTGTAACCGTGCGGTATTCTTCTTTTAACTCCCTGTCAATCGTCATATCCAGTACCGGAGTCCCATCAGCAGCCCAGTGAACCCGTCTTGCACTGGCACTCCTGGTTCCGCCGCCAGGTTTCATATGGTATACGAACAGATCATTGCCATCTTCGTCTACGGTAAAGGCACTGTGTCCGGGTCCTCCCTCACCTGCAACACTTTCCGCCTGCAGGATAGGGTATCCGGTCTCATTCCAACTTGCAGCATCCAGCAGGTTACTTTCTGCATTTGCAGTTAACAGCCCTACACAATAGGTATTGCTGACGCTGGAACCGGAAAAGGTCATATAAACGGTTCCGTCCCTCTGAATGACATAAGGACCTTCATCAACGGTGGCATCAAAACGGTCCCACCCATACTGGGGTCGCAGAATACACGTGGGGTCGCTGGTGAGCTGATATGGGTTTTGTTTATCAATAGTCGCAATATAGAGATCCGATGTTCCAAATCCCCTGTCACTTGTCATCTCACGCTGTGCCCAGCATACATAGGAAATCCCGTTCACTTCAAAATAAGTCATATCCAGTGTAATGCCGTCTTCATAAA
The DNA here is from genome assembly GCF_034124845.1 of Robinsoniella sp. NCBI lineage: Bacteria > Bacillati > Bacillota > Clostridia > Lachnospirales > Lachnospiraceae > Robinsoniella > Robinsoniella sp. The sequence goes on along the minus strand of NZ_JAWYAJ010000322.1, from coordinate 9,440 downwards.
GATAGCTTCCATCCTGTTTACGGACTCTGACTGCCTCTTTCCAATCATTTCTATTGATTGGATTTCCGCCTTCTTTTAACTCCATTATACTGGACTGTACCTGCTTCCAGTCATCTCCGATGGCCAGGAAGATATATAATTTTCCGTCGATTTCATGGAGTTCCGGTGCCCATCTGGGTTTATTCACATTGGGGATCAGTTCATGATCCGCTGCACCAAACAGACCCAAAGGTGTATCAGCTTCCCGGATATTGATCTGAGACTGATTTGCCGTCTCACCGGTAGCAATAAAATAATATTTTCCATTATAAAAATAGATATCCGGGTCAGCTCTTCCATTCAGTACCGGATACCGGGTCAGTTTGGCTGTCCCGCTTATCTGATAAGTACCTTCCTTGTTAAAATTAATTGCCTTTAAGCTGTTAGTATCCCAGTTCACTTTTATATCTTTTTTAGTGCCGTCACTATAATTTGCACGAATAACGGATTCCAGATCTTCAACCGCCAGCTCCTGCCCTGCCTTGGTTGAAAAAGTATAGCTCTGTTCCTCTATACCTGTATTTTCTATCGGAAGCAATTTATTGATGAGCCCTTGCGCCTCATACTCCGTTACCGGAAGCACATTGCCCGGCACAGCACCCGCAATACCGGAAGATACGGATATGTTCTCCCTGCCTGTAATTTCTTCCGGCGTACTGATCTCTTTGAAGTCTGGGGTTGTGTTGCAATACAGCTTTCCGTCAGAGCCTTTCCAAGTGATCCGGTAGACATTATTTACGCCGTCATATTCACACCTGGGCTCCGTAACTGCAAGCTCGGTATGTAAGGAAATCATTCCATAGTCTTCATATTCCATAAGATCATCCGTTGTATAAAGCAAAATCTTACCTTTAGCATTTTTGTCACCTGCAGAATCCGTACGCACAGCTGCCACACCTATTTTTCCATCAGCCATGCGGAAAAGATAAGGACTTTTCAGATGCTTCGTGGTTCCTGCAATGGTGTTGGAAGCATTTTCTTCCAGATCGGCTTTTGGATAAAGGATACCAGTATTAAAATTCAGGGAAGTATACTTTTCTCCGTCAGCACTGTATGCCAGATGCATGCTGTCTGTTAATTCCGTATTTCCATTGCGGGTGTAGCTCATAACAAAACTTGCATTTTTTTCCATTACCAGTACTGCGAATTCTTTATACGCCAGTTGATCATCCTTTGCAATAGCTGCTTTCAGCTCTAACTGCAGGTTCTGCTCCGGAGCTGTAATGGTACCATCTGGGGCTATCACCGACGGGTCGCTGCATTCCCAGCTCACGGTGATTCCATCACCCAGGCTTGTTGGCAGTACTGTTTTATCCGTTATGGCATATGGCACATTTACCCGGCTCATAGCTTCCGCCAGTACACCGTCTGCGGCTATTACAGTAACCAAAAATTCTTTTGTTACCGTTTCTCCATTGCGAAGAAGCGTTGCTGTAAGTGTCACATTTTGTTCAGATTCTGACATTGTCACTTTTCCTGTTTGGTCAATCACAGTCGGATCGGACGATTCCCAGGTTATGGAGATATCATTTCCAGCTGATTCCGGAAGATTTAGACTGGCAATCACTTTTGACGTATCTCCAAGCGACAGCTCACTCTTTGCTTCCAGCAGTTCATTTCTGTTAAATGCTGTGTCATACAAACCACTCACCTGTTCATCAGTAAGGCTTCTTCCATAGACACGCAGGTCACGGAAGGATCCTTTAAACAATGGATCCTCCAGATATTCCGACTTGCCGATTAAGGATACCAGCCCTTCTCCGAAATCTGATACACTTCTCTTCAGGCTCTGACTTCCAATATTCTGTCCATTCAGGTATGCCGTCACCTTTTTTTCATTTGCTGCTTCTCCATTTTGTCCAGCCGTATCCAACACAACCGTATAATATGCCCACTGGTTCATATATTCGGTAGTTGACACGGTATTACTGATTCCCGCTTCCGTATTGTAAGGTGCCGACTCATTGACAGAATCCGTAAATACAGACTTATAGGTACCTTGGGGATTACAGGGATTCAGTAAAAAATAATTGACGGGCAGTACACCCCTGGCCTTTGTCCCAAAGAAAAAGGCGGCATAATTTCCTTTTGTATCGTTATTTTTAATCCACATGGAAATCGTTAACTGATCCTGATGGTCAAAGATTCCCTGGGGCAGTGCAACATAATCGGTGCTGTCTGACTTTCCTCCAGGCAAATTCAGAGAATCCCCTGTAAATGTCACACCTTCTCCCAGTACCTCTCCGTGATATTCATGCCCGGATGCATCAAGTGCATCCGTCTCCAATGGATAATGGGCAATTAATTCCTGATCTGCCTGGAATACTTCTTCTGCCTTTACATCTGGCATACTAAGCTGTGGCACTGCAGTCACCGCCATAATGCCTGCCATTGCCCCTGCGATCAGTCTGCTAAATATTTTTTTCTTTTTCATACCAAGTTCTCTCCTCTTTCGTAACAGTTCAGACAGGTCTGAACTGTTACCGCATCCAGCCCATTGTAATTCGCCTTTGGCGAAGGGCTGGATGCCTGCGGACACCACGTTTTCGCACGGTCTGCGCAGTAAATGCGCAGATCTGCCTGAACTGTTATCCTCTTTCAGCAATCTTCAGAGCCTGTCTGAAACAGGCACTTGACAGTCTCTATCTCACACGTACCTTGCATTTTGCTTTCTTACCATTGCTGCTGTATGCGGTAATCGTTACATCCCCTCGCTTTTTCGCCTTAACTACTCCTTTGGACGTTACGGTTGCAATTTTACTGTTGGAACTTTTCCATGTGATTTTACTGGTTGCCGTAACAGGTGTTTTCACTGCTTTCAGTGTCAGCTTCTTTCCTTTCCTGATGCTGGCTTTCTTCACCAAAGTTAATTTTGATACGTTTACTGTTTTCTTTACCTGTATTTTAACTTTAGCAGTACCACCATTTGTGGAGGTAACCGTCACATAAGTTATACCCGGCTTTTTCCCTTTAATGGTGAGCTTTCCTTTTTTCACAGATACGGTTGCGATACTTTTCTTGCTGCTCTTTGCAGATTTGATCTTCTCTCCCAAAGGAACTGATGATTGAATGCCCACAGCTGTGGTAGATTTCTTTGCCTGGAGCAATAGTTTGGTGTAAGTAAGTTTAATTACAGGTTTTTTCACCGCTACCTTACACACTGCTTTCTTGCCGCCATCTGCGGTAGTCGCGGTAATATAAGCCGTACCTGCCTTTTTGGCTGTGATTTTTCCATTCTGGTCCACGGATACTTTTCCACTGTCTGAAGTGCTCCATGTCACCTTTTTATTTGCTGCATTTGCCGGTGAAACACTTGCGGTAAGAACCATATTTTCCTTCAGATTCATGGTTACAGACTGTTTATTCAGTGTTACACCTGTAACTGCAACAGGCTTTGGATCTGGTTTTGGATCCGGATCCGGTTTTACTTCCGGAACTTTTACCAGGGCTGAACGAGCTGAAAGAAGATTCAAAAGTGCGGTATCCACTGTATCCTGGTCAGTGTTTTCTGATCCCAGAACTTCTTTTGCATAAGATAATGCATTTGCATACTTCTCCCAGCTGTCTTTGGTATAGCTGTCTTTCTGGCTTTCCCCAATTGCCTGGTTTATTTCAGCCTGCAATTTATCTTTATCCACTATTTCCGGTTCTTCTTCCTCCATCTGAACAGGTGCCACACCTTCCTGTGTGGGCGTGATTGTCATATACCCGTCTTCATCAAAGAAGATCTCATCAATGCAGGTTTCCCTATGCGTTCCAAGCCCATCAGATTCCAGGAAAATATCCAGCGGAGTATAAAAACGATGATATGACATGAAATAGCGATCCTGGCCTTTTCCGTCTGTTACATGCACTACCGACTGGTGGGCACTGCCCAGAATTCCTTTTTCCGTATCTTTTTGCAGCAGGGTTCCACGCAGGCTGATTGCTCCGTCCAGAGAATCAGATACACCATAATTTACATGATAGTTGGGGCTATTGGCATCGTCACAGGACCATGTCCAATGATATTTTCCCCCTGCTTTTGTTATGACCACAGACTCCCGGAAATCTTTGAGATTATAAATCTGCTTTAAGGTTCCCGCTTTCACACTCATCATGTCATCGCCCAGTTCTACTATAGCTGCATTTCCATTCCCGAATGTCATATAAACTCTTCCGTCATCATCTGTAAAAATTGAAGGATCGATTGCCTGTCCCATGCTTACACCTGCATCTTTACACATTTGCACCGTCATCAGCGCTTCCCCTTTATCGGTATAAGGTCCCTGTGGCTGATCTGCCTGTGCAACGCCGATTGCAGACTGTCCATTTGGAAACTTTGCACAGTAATAAAAGTAATATTTCCCGTTTCTTTCTTCAATGGTAGGTGCCCAGGCGCTTCCCACTGACCATGGGGATGCTGCAATCTGTACTCCTTTATCGTTGATTCCGGGGTTATCCTTTTCCACATCCATGATGATGCCTTCATCCACCCAGTCCACCATATCGGTTGAAGAAAATGCATGGAAGACTGTTCCACTCCAGGAGGGATAGCCGTCTGTCGTTGGGAATATCCAGAATTTCCCGTCCATATAATCGATATCCGGGTCTGCATACTGTCCGGGCAGTACCGGGTTATTGGAAATAACAGGAATCTTTATGGTCCAGACCTCTTCCTTTTCTCCTTTTTTAACGGTTAAAATACAATCCCTGCTCAAGTCAAGGGTGCCGCCATTTTTCCATTCCTGGCTGCCATTTAAAATTATAACTTCATCCCTGGTAAATGACAGGGTTACCGGTACTTTCGTAAGATCCGTTCCTTTCCTTATATAGGATGTAACTACTTTATTTTCACCATCTACTTCTGTACGCACTGCGCTGTGGTCATCCGTTCCCCGGTAAGTCAGCGCCGTATCCCGATCCGGAGCAGTTCCTACCAGTCCGTCCGCAACAAGGCCTACACCTGCCTCTTCTGCAATTTCATCGGAAGACAGCACTCTGTTGTAAATGGCTATATTGTCAAATCCTCCTTTGAAATTACGATCTGCACTATAGAAAGATTTTCCCAGATAGCTCTTCAGGTTTTTCCCTAATTCAGAAACGGTAACTGTGACGTTTTTATTTTCCCCAGCCAGAATGCCGTCCACATAAACGCGCATCGTACTCTTGTCTATCACTACTTTAACATTATGCCACTGTTTTGTTGCTGCCCCGCTCAGTGTTGGCGATACTGCGGATTCATTTGTATAAGAAGAACGTGTAATTGCACTTCTGATTGTATTGCCTCTCAATCTCAGGAAATAATAACGGTCTGTATCCTGCCCAAAGGTAAAGGTAAAGAAATTGCCGTCGGTCAGTTCTGTCATAACATCCATGGAAATTGTCATCTTGTTCCTGCCATCAAAAAATCCATCCGGCAGCTGTGCCCATGCATTTGTTCCTCCGTCCAGGTACAGATAATTCTGATTCCCCTCTTTGGGATCCTTATAGGATTTTATCGTTGCCCCGCTTCCATAAATAAGGTCGTTCTTTTCTTCGAATGTGTACTGCAAAATGGGATCTGCCTGTTCTGCTTCTCCATTTTCTGCGGGATCGTCTGTATACGCATTCATCAAAGCCGCATACTCCTCATCCGTTACGGTGAGGATTGTCCCATGGCGCTTTTTCAAACTGTCAAAATTCACATCGGTTGCTGCCGACCAGCTCTCGGTACTCATATCCCCGAGATTCGTTGTGCGAAATGGCAGATATCCTTTTCCCTCTGCATATTGATCGCACATTAACCCCCATGTCTCTACCGAATTACCATCTGTATCTGTCAGGCGGTCATCATCACAATATTTAAAAAATTCAGGGCCTTCTAATTTTGCACCGCTGTAATTGTTATTCTGGAAAATATCTTTTAAGGTGCCGATGATTTCCCATCCTTCGTAAATTGACTTGCTTTTTTCAATGGTGATCTGACCGTCACCGGAAGCACGATAATATGTATCCCCATCTTTAATCATGGTCGTATCAATAATTGAATTTTTTTCTCTGCTGATCCACAATTGCGGCTCTGTAAAAGTGTAGAAGTCTCTGGTCTTAGCATAGTACATCTTCATTGGATCGCCGCCGACTTCAGCTGCTATATCTGACGATGCCGTTGCCCAATATACTACGTACTCTCCGGTATTTTCGTCATAGATCGCCTCCGGAGCCCATGCGCATCCTGCTCCCGGTATCCCGGATGCCACATCTGCAAGCCTTGGTTCACTCCAGTTTACCAAATCAGTAGATTCCCATATCACCAGTTTGGTGCTTCCCTGAGTAGTTGCATTTCCCCAGCCGCCCCTGTTTTTTATACTCAGATCTGTAGCCAGCAAGAAAAATCTGTCACCTTCGGCTGACCGTAACAAATACGGGTCCCGGACACCCTTATCCCCAACATTTGAGGTCAGTACCGGTTTTCTATTATTCAGATCTCTCCAATGGCTTCCATCCTTACTCGCCGCAAAATAGATCTGCTCATCACTGGTACTGCTCTCAGAACCGGTAAAGTGGGCAAATAGATAAGAGGTATCTTTTTCTCTCACTTCCGGCTGTTTTTTTACCGTAAAAGTGAAATCCTTCGTTTCCCCATAGGTCATACCATTATAGGAAAATTCGGCTGTCAACGTCACTGATGTATCCTGTTTTTCCGGTCTGGTTACAACACCTGCCGGTATTACACTCCCATCTGCAGCCCTGCCTTCTTCTACGGTTACAAGATTCTTAGATGCATCTGCCGTAGTCCAGCTTATGTCGCATCCGTTTTCGGTCATTATTGGCAGGGTGATATTTCCGTAGACTTCCGTGTATGGAAGCTGCAGGGATTCATAGGCTTCCGGAAAAATGGAATCTGCTCCTTTCACCGTGACTATAAACTCCTTTTGGGCGGATCCATTTCCGTAAACTGCCACAGCATTTAATACCACCTGAATATCCTGGCCCGGAACTGACACCAGTTTTCCGTCATCACTGATAATCGTATCATCGGAAGACGTCCATTCAATTCTGCTTCCGTTAACACTCCCCGTATCCGGCAGTGTCAGATCTTGGCTTACCGCTTCCGGTAATGTGATTGCCTCCAGATCCTCATTAGCCAATCCTGTCTCTGATGTATCCCGAAGTGTGGAATAGACATCAAATTGTGTCAAGGTACCTTTGAATGCGTCGTCCGGGATATACAAAGATTTCCCGATATATCCGCAGAATTCTTCTGTCTGGCCCTCCTTTAAGATTTTCTGAATGGAGTACCCTGTTTCCAGTACTTCTTTTTCCTCCCCATTCACAGATATCTTTAACGTACCGCTTTCAAAATCCAGCCTCACAGTGGAATAGCTGTCAGCCGTGATCCGCTGATTCTGACGAAACAGAATTTCATTGCTTGCATCTTTTATGCCGGCACGAATGGTTCCGTCTCCCTGCATAGGATTCAAAAAGACATAATTTTTAACATTTGGCCACTTCTCTTCCTTTGTACCCAGACACCAGAGCCAATGTCCTGCTTTTACAGATGTCTTAAACGTAGCTTCAATGGCAAAAGACTCCTTTTGAATCAGACCGGACGGTATTTTAACATATTTCCCCTTATCCCCGGAAAAATGCAAAACCTGGTCCTGATCACCCTCAACTGCAAAATCACCATCTGCAAAACCTACCAGCTGTGCATCATTATCATATCCACTGGAATCCGTCAGTTTTCCATCTGCGTGCCCCATGTCATAAGACGCAACCAATACTCTTTCTTCTGCCTGATCCACAATGATTTCCTCCGCAGAAACTCCCATCGCCGGAATCACGGACAATACCATGCTGAAACTCAGCAGAAATGCCATTATTTTTTTCTTCATGTTTTACCTCCCTCATACTTTGTATTTTTTATTTTCCATAAAAATGAATCGTGCTCCATCCCGTCAGAAACTATAGTAGCAGTGCTGAATATTTTGTCAGCCTGCAAGGCGGAGGATGGAAGCGGAGTGGTCCCTCCGCCGACTGACGACAACACAACAGATGGCAAAATAGGCAGTGCTGATACTATCGTTTCTGGCCGGATGGAGCACTAAGCGCAGTATTCAAATTTATACATTTGAGTATAGCAGATACACTTTTTATTAAAACGGAGGTTCTTATCAAGAAACTAAGATTTTTTAGCTAATCGAAGGAGTTGGACTGTGGGAAAGAATAAAGAATTAAGGATTTTGTACTTATGATATCAGATTAATGGGATTGGACTAAATGAGCGTTTAGAGGTTCAAATAAATTGCAGCATTTGCTGGTAGAGAAAGAAAGATCTTTTTATGGTTTCATAATTGCTGTTGACTCTTTCCAGCGGAAAGTGGGTGCTTCTATGCAATACATATTGAGCATTCTTATGTCCGTAATAGCAGGCATTATAAGCTATAATATTTGCAAATGGTTAGATGAAAATGACAGCATTCACTAACCAGAAAATCCCCCGCAACAGCCTGCGGGGGATTTCTTTGTGCAACTATGCACATACATATTTAGCATTTCTGTATATAGAATACTGTAATTATTAAAATTGTCAAGTCTCTTCCACAATTTATTTATTTTTTCATTCAGATTCGGTACTAAAATTCACTATATATTCCGAATTAAATACAGGTAGGAAGCGTCATTATATCCTTTCGTTATTCGAAAGACCTGCTCCCTTTATAAAATGTCTTCTTTAAGGCCATATCAGGTGGCCATATCAGGTGTCAATATTATACAAGAGATTTACCTGCCCCTATGTTATACTTGAAATGAAAAGGAGGATTTTATTGTGTCTGAAAAACGTACAATACGGTATGACCGTGATTTAAATCTGGAAGCTTATCATTTCAAGGGAATCATGCAGAAGTTTCCAAACCATTTCCATGAACATTATGTAATCGGCTTTATTGAAAAAGGAAGCCGCCGCCTGACCTGTAAAAACAGGGAATATAATATCGAGACCGGAGACATCATCCTTTTGAACCCACTTGAAAACCATATCTGTGAGCAAATTGATGACGGTGTACTGGATTTTCGCTGCATTAATATTCAGCCGGATGCAATGCAAAAAGCTGCTTTTGAAATCACCGGCAGGGATTCTCTTCCGCATTTTGGAGTTAATGTAGTTTACCGCAGTGACCATGTTAAACCCTTACACAAACTTCACCGGATTATTATGGAACAACAGCCGGATTTTGAAAAAGAAGAACTTTTCTTCTTTTTATTAGAACAGCTCATTGAGCTGTATGGAGAACCTTTTCATAAACAGCCGCCAAATAAGAACAGTCCCGCTATACAGTCTGTCTTTGATTACATAGGAGAACATTATGCGGAACACATCCGCCTTATTATAGAGCCGGTGTTTTATTATCATTATTTTTTATTCTTAAATCGACAGA
>NZ_JAWYAJ010000321.1:376-5795 GCF_034124845.1 Robinsoniella sp. | reverse complement strand
TCATTAAAATGTTACTGTATATATAAACGTTTTCTGACACCGGGGCAATTCCATGCTGCTGTAAATAATCCACGATCATAAAGCGGCTGCATATTGCAACGCCTATGGAGGAACTGATATTGATCGTCAGGTCATTGATGCCGATGCCTCTGCCAACTTCTGCGGGAGGCAGTGCGCCGGTTACGGTATCCAGCATAGGGGAATAAATCGTATTGTACCCTGCAAAAAATAAAACCCCCGCCATACTAAGCATTATTTCGCCTTTATTCATGAACAATGCCCCACTCAAGAGGCCCAGGAAAATAAGGAACGCCCCAAGGCTGATTGTCTGATATCTGCCCAGGCGAGCCGTAATCTTATCCCCATTCATGCCTACAACTGCTGCTGCAATGTATCCCGGCAGCAAAATGTAGGAAACCAGGTCCAGAGACCTGGGATACAGGGTATTTACAACAAACGTAAAAATAAAAGCAAACACAAATTGTGACAGATAAAGGGCAAATACCAATATGACGGTCTTTGTGTATTTCTTATTTTCCCGAAAAAATGCCGGTGTGACAAATGCATCTTCTCTCTTGCTGATGTAAACGCAAAATACAACCAGCATCAGTATTTCAATCACTGCATAAACAGGCTTGAAATCACTCAGCATCAACATAATCACTACAATACAGATGCTGAACAGTCCAATGCCCGGCACATCCACATGCTTTAACTTTCCTTCATTTTCTACCGGAGCATACTTCCATATAACCGGTATAAAGACAGCTGCCGCCAGGGAAATGACAAACAGCGCTTTCCAATTGACATAGGTGGCAAATACACCTCCTGCCAATGCACCGCACGCCTGGGCGATCTGGAAACAAGCTGTGAACCAGGCAAAGTACTTCAGCTTTTCTTTCCCTTTCGTATACCGTGAGGTGATCACCAGATAAAGAGAACTGATTGCCGCCTGGCCTACGGTCTGCAGAACCCTTGCTGCCACTACCATATAAAAATAATTCTGGAACAACAGTCCAAATGCAGATCCAGACACAAATACGGCAGTGCCCAAAAGCAGCAGTTTCTTCACCGGAATGTAATCGGAAAGCGTCCCATAGACTACGCTGCAGACGCCAAGGGCTACCGTACTGAGTGTCACAATCATACTCACTTTACTGGCTGAGACGTGAAATTCCTCTGCTAATACCGGTGACACTGTTACGAATGCCTGAACCATTAAATTGGTTAGCACGAATAGGATCAACAGGCATGGCAATAGTTTTCGGATGTTTTTTTCATTCTGAACGTCCATTTATATCCTCCCTGCTTTTGCCGCAGCGGATAAATAAGTTCTGCAGGTTCTTATCCAGGTCTTCTTCCAGGGCTTTATCATTTACCCCGATGCAGACTTTAACATTAGGATTTCCATCTCTCAGTTTTTCCTGGCTTCCAATCGTTCTTCCCGCTGCCTCACCTTCGGTCACAACCGTCATATGCATAGGAAGCATCTGAAACCACTGGCGATTCTTTGCAGCAGCCACGGCAGAAGGATCATGGAGAAAACACCCCCCGATACAAGCATCATGTTCTCCGATATAATAATCCACCATGTCTGCAAATACCCTGCCTGCAGTGCTGCCTGTTTCTCTCCAACTGCTGGTAGATTCTTTTGTAAGAAGCGAACGCTGTGTCACATCCAGCCCCACCATCGTCACATCTACGCCGCTTTCGAATAAATACTTTGCTGCAAAGGGATCCTGTGAAATATTGGCTTCCGCATAAGGGGTGACATTCCCTGGTATGGTCAGTGCACCTCCCATGATTACCACCGGTCCCATGATTTCTGCTATTTCCGGAGCCTTTATAAGGGCTGATGCCAGATTTGTCATCGGTCCCGTTGCGACGATTACAAGATCTTTTTTATATTTCTTTACCGAAGATATTAAAAAGTCTACACCTGACTGATCTTCTTTCCTGCGCTGTGCCTTTTTCATTGAGACCTGGCCTACTCCATTGTCTCCGTGAATTCTTGCACTCACTTCCAGCCGTAAAAAACCGGATTTTTGAATTGCATGTTTTTCACCTTCATAGACCGGGATGGCCAGCGCCTGGCACATTTCCAGAATATTCAATACATTTTGCACACCATTTTCCGTATACACATTCCCATAGGTTCCCACAACACCCAGCAAATCAATGTCCTCACTTCCCAGAACATAAGCCAAAGCCATTCCATCATCAATCCCCGTATCCAAATCTAAAATCATCTTCATCTTTTCTTCTCCTTTCATCCATCCTGGAGCTAAACGCTCTCTGGTGAATTCTGCATATTCTTTGTTATTCAGCACTTTTAAATTGTGCATATTTGTAATATAATATTTTTATGATTTTATTTCACTGACAGTTGTCACTAACAGGAGGATTATTTTTGAAATTTATCGAAGATGAAAAACAAAAAAACAGGTATATGGAAAAATACCAGATTCACAGGATGTTTCACTCCAATCTCAGAGAGCATATGAAGTTAGCCGTTTTTCAGGAAAAAGAATATGTGTACCATCAGGGGGATTTACTAAATGGCCTATTTGTTATCATCACTGGTGAGTGGAAAGTATATTATTCTCTTGAAAATGGCAAGGATGCTGTCTTTCGCCTGCTCAACCAGCCCCGTATCGTAGGTGAAATTGAATTTATGCTGAACTCTCCAGCCACAACCACCATTCAGTCCACAAAGCTTTCCTATGCTTTTTACCTTCCTTACCAGCAGTGCCGCAGCCTTTTAAAAGAAGATGCTGTTTTTCTGGGAAATATCAGCTACAACATGGCAGAAGCGCTCTATATAACCAACAACAATGCATCTATCAACCAATACTATTCCCCAAAAAGCCGGATTGCATCTTTTATTCTATCCATTGAAAAGGACGGTCATTTTTCATTTAACTATAAACTGCTCCCTGGGCTTACCGGAATGAGTGACCGGCATATGTTTCGTATCTTAAATGAATTGATTCAGGATGGCTGCCTGAAAAAGGACGGGGAATTTTATACAATATTAAATTACGAAGCTTTAGAAGACATTTCCTGTGAAGCATATATCCATAAAATATAAGCATTATAAAACTGCCCCTGCCAAGTTAGCACTGGAATCTAACTTAGCAGGGGCAGTTCACTTTTTAAAAGACGCCTACTTTTCTGAGAAACACTTCATTTTTCTGGGATTGCATTCCTATTCTGCCTGTTCCTCATTTATTATTTAGACCGGTTCTTACTAACGACGTCAAAGATAACCGCCGCCAGCAGCACCAAACCTTTTACCACTTTCTGATAGTTGGCATCCACGCCCATGATATTCATACCCAGGTTGATAACACCCATCAGCGTAGCACCTATAATTACACCAGGTACCGTACCGGTTCCGCCGTAAGCGGAAGCCCCGCCGATGAAACAGGAACCGATGGCATCCATTTCATAGTTATTTCCGGCTGTAGGATTTGCTGAATTTAATCTTGCGATGGTAACCATTGCCGCAACTGCCGCCAGCAAGCCCATGTTCAGATAGGCTATAAAATACACTTTATTTGTGTTGATTCCAGATAACTGGGTTGCTTTTTCATTCCCACCCACGGCATAGAAATAACGCCCGATTGTTGTCTTGGAGGTGATATAGGAATAAATAAGTATGACTACCAGTACCCAGATTAAAACATTTGGAATCCCTTTATACTGAGCAAGGCGGAACATGAAAGCCAGGATAACAATGCAGATAATCGCCGTTTTCACTATGACACCTGCTAGTTTTTCCGTCTCATATCCCTTTTTAATCCTGCTGGCACGTCCTTTCAATACCACGATGATATAGATCAGTGAAGCCAGAACACCTGCCAAAATACAAATAATATTGATACTTCCGCCAAACGGATCCGGTATGTAGTTATTGAACAGCGCAAGGTAATGTTCCGGCATTGGCGCTACGGTACGCCCACTTAAGATAACATTGGACAGCCCGCGAAATACCAGCATCCCGGCGAGGGTTACAATAAACGGAGGGATACGGACAAAAGCAATCCAGAAGCCCTGCCATGCTCCGATTAACATACCTACCAGAATCATAATCAGAATGACCAGTGCCATATTCATATTTTTATTGACCATTAAGGTTCCGCCAATGGCACCCACAAAGCACACCACCGAACCTACGGACAGATCGATATTTCCTCCCGTGAGGATACAGAGCAGCATTCCGGTTGCCAGTATGAACACATATGCATTCTGGGCAATCAGGTTGGTCACATTCTGGGGAAGAAGCATTTTCCCTCCGGTCTGCCAGGTAAAGAATAAGGTTACCAGAACCAGTACGATTACCATGGTATATTTTTTTATAATTCCTGAGACTTTTGCTTTATCCATTTCTACTCTCCTTTACTTGATTTTAAAATACATGCCATAATACGCTCCTGGGTTGCCTCTTGCCTGGTTAATTCGCCTGCAATTTTCCCTTCGTTCATAACATAGATACGATCGGACATTCCAAGCACTTCCGGCAGTTCCGATGAAATCATGATCACGGATTTTCCTTCCGCTACCAGATCATTGATAATGCAGTAGATTTCATATTTTGCTCCTACGTCTATTCCTCTGGTAGGCTCATCCAGAATCAAAATATCCGGTTCTGCAAACATCCATTTTGCCAGAAGGACCTTCTGCTGGTTCCCTCCGCTTAAATTCCCCACATTTTGTTCTACGGAAGGGCATTTTGTCTTCAGCCGTTCCTTATATTCCACGGCAACCTGATATTCCTTATCCTGGTCAATCACGGTTCGTTTGCTGATCGCTGACAGATTGGCAAGGGTGGTATTTATTTTGATGGGATTAGATAGAATCAGGCCGTTTCCTTTCCTGTCCTCCGTTACATATGCCAGCTTTTTCTGGATGGCATCCCTTACACTGCGCAGATGTACCTCTTCCCCATTCAGGAACAGTTTACCGGAAATATTCGTACCATAACTTTTGCCGAAAATGCTCATGGCAAGTTCTGTTCTCCCTGCACCCATAAGACCGGAAATGCCTACTACTTCACCTTTGTGGACCTTAATTGATACTTTGTCGCAGACCTTGCGCTCGGTATACAAAGGATGGTGAACCGTCCAGTCTTTTACCTCCAGAAGCACTTCCTTCTTCACAAACTGCGCCCGTTTTGGAAAACGATCGGTCAGGTCTCTGCCAACCATTCCTTTGATGATACGGTCTTCCGAAATATCATCTGTCTTTTTATCCAGTGTCTCTATCGTGGATCCATCCCGGATTACGGTAATTTTATCCGCCACATAGGCAATCTCATTTAATTTATGAGAAATAATAATCGATGTCATACCCTGGCTTTTAAATTTCAAAAGGAGATCCAGCAGGGCTTTGGAATCCGCTTCATTTAGCGATGCTG